>JBFOLQ010000333.1:0-3950 GCA_040830145.1 Flavobacteriaceae bacterium
ATGATAAAGTCCTTTCCCCCGGTCTCTCCCACAATACGTGGGTAGGTTTTGTATGTATGTATGTTGTTTCCAATTTGCTTCCATAGCTCCTTGAACACAAAGGTAGACCCCGTAAAATGAAGGCCTGAGAAATCCGGACTGTCCAATACGGTTTCAGTGATCATCACGGGATCGCCCATGACCATATTGATTACCCCATCGGGAAGACCTGCCTCTTTGAACACATCCATGATGACCTTGGCCGAAAAGACTTGGCTATCACTTGGCTTCCATAGAACAACATTGCCCATCATGGCCGCACTGGCTGGAAGGTTACCGGCGATGGCCGTAAAATTGAACGGGGTTATGGCATAGATAAAACCTTCCAAGGGGCGGTATTCCACCCTATTCCAAATACCTTCTGAGCTATAGGGCTGCTCCTCATAGATTTGGCTCATAAACTCTACATTGAACCGCAAGAAAGCAATGAGCTCGCAGGCGGCATCAATTTCAGCTTGATGTACTGTCTTGGATTGTGCCATCATCGTGGCTGCATTGATCTTGGCCCTATAGGGACCAGCGATCAGTTCGGCAGCCTTGAGAAAGATAGCGGCCCGTTGCTCCCAAGTAAGTGCCGCCCATTTATGCCTACTGTCCAAGGCGTTTGCAATGGCCTTCTCAACATGTTTCTTGTCAGCGATATGGTATTGGCCCACAACATGCTGATGGTCATGGGGAGGTGACATGGGTCGGGTATTGCCCGTTTTTACTTCCTCCTGACCAATGTAAAGGGGGACCTCCACACTGCCTTGGTAATACGCTTTATACTGCTTTAAGACCTGCTCTCGCTCGGGGCTCCCCGGAGCATAGCTTTTAACAGGTTCATTGACGGCGGCGGGTACCTGAAAGAATCCTTTGCCCATAATCCTAATCAATTTTAAGTTTTATGGGTGCAAAGGTAGTAAACCTACCCCGATAAAAAGGAGATTAATTCATTGCAAAGGGCGCACTGAATTTAAAAGTGGGGACATAGACCCTGAACTTCTCGGTTGAGCTAAAGTTCACCATATTGTAATGGCCTCTCATAGCGCCTATGGGAGAGGTCAAAAGACAACCGGAATTGTAGGTGTGCGACTCACCGGGTCTGATAACCGGTTTTTTGCCAATGACACCTTCCCCATCCAAGACCTCCATATCATTGAGGGAATCAAAAATCTTCCAATGCCTGGATGTAAGTTGCACAGAATCCTGACTTTGGTTCTCGATGGTTATGGTATAGCCAAAGGCATAGTGTGTCTTATAATTTTTGAAAAAGGTCCCTTCAAAAGTGGTGCGGACTGAAATTTTAATGCCTTTGGTTACTTGGGTCGTCATTCGTCTCGGTAATTAAAAAGTAAAAATGCTTCCTGTTAAAATTAGGGCTGCAAAGAACAAGGCTAAAGTAATAAAAATGCCGTTGAGAAATATGTACTTTAAACCGGTCTTAAAAAAACCCTGTTTGTAGAACCTTTTCATGGCGATAAACAAGTAAACAGCAAAAATCAATATAAAGATTGCGGCACTGTTCACCTTGAAAATGGCGTCTACCAAATAACTAATGATGAGCAAGATAAACATTAGGGACTGGTTATGGAAACTAAACACCAAATGATCGGTATAGGTGTGCTTTTTACGGATGTATGCCAACATAATGAAGATGGCGAAGACTGGTAGGAAGAAAAATGTGGCAAATGGCAACCTTGCCAATACCTTGTTCAGAAAGGTCCCAGGCTGGCGTTGCACTCCCAAAGAGCCCTTTGCCATGGCAAAGGCCATTTTGGTATCAAAAGAGCTTTCAATACCATACTTTTCCTGGAATTCATCAAATTCGTAAAGGGTGTCTTTCCTAAGGGCAGCGTAAAAGAAATCTTGTTTGTGCTCCAGTTTATTGCCAAACCCTGTTTTTGGGGTCTTCTTAAAATAGGCCTTGGGATCGGCCAGGATGGTAGAGTCTTTTTTGTCCCGCTTCTCACGCAGTTTGGACAATGAGCCTGAAACTTGAAGGGAATCCTGTTCTTGTCCGATTTCTACCGCATATTTAGTAATATTCACACTTCCAGGGGGCAAGTCCCCAATTTTTTCAAGCATATCTTCCCGTTCACCTGCCCCAGCACGATTGATTTTTTCAAAATTGCTCGAATACCCAATCAATAAAAAATAGATGATGCCCAAACTCAGTAAAAATCGAAATGGGTTGGTATAACATATCCTTCTCCCGTTTATATAGTCACGGGTAATCTTACCAGGTCGCCATAACAGGGCCCCAAGGGTTTTTGCAAGTCTGGAATCGTACGATATAAGGCTGGAAAGGAATTCGTCCAGAAAATCCCTGAGTGTAAGTTTTTTGGTACTGTTTGCTTGGGAACAAAAGGGACAGTACCTGTCGCCCATATCCAGTGGGTGACCACAGTTTAGGCATTCGGTGCCCCTGTATTTGAGTTGATAACGTCCCTTGCCCGGAAGTATGGGTTTATCGTCTTCCATCCCTCGTTAATGAAATCCCAAATATACGCTAATTGGTGATTTGGCGGGAGCTGGCCGTACCTATGCCGATAAGACTGTCATATAGGTCGCCAAAATTACGATAATATACGAGTATAAGATAATGGTTCTCAGCAAAATGAAAATTTCCAGAAAGCGTATTCAATTCAACGGAACCGTTCTCCTTTTTAAGGGCATATTTGTAATTGTAAAAACCCTGTTTAAAAGGTATTTCGGCTTCCATCATTCCATTTTCCTCGTTATAGGTCATTTTGTTTTCTTCACTGAGCTCAAAATTGTTGAATTTACCATAGATATACACATCATCCAGCCCTATTTCCTCAATATAGGGAAAACTAAAATGTACTTTGGAATACTCCGCTTCCCGCGAATTCTCATTTCCTTGGAGAGTCCGTACCACAAAGTCCCCGTTCACATCGGGGAAATAGGTGTAAGGACTATCGTATCTGGGGTAATCATTGAACAGATAATGATGGTATATGTCCTTGAGGTCTATATGGGATATTGAGGCTGTTGGAACCCTTAGATCCTTTGTGTCAAAATTGAAATATTCGTTCCCGCCATAAAAGCTTGTCTCTTGGTCGTATTTATACACAAGTTCATTACCCAGTGTAAATTGGGGTTTGATGTTGTAAAGGGCCGTGGGCCAGTAATAGTTCTGCAAAATGGCCACTTTTACCTCCTTTTTTGGATTTACCAGTTGTATACCGTTGGGCCTGATGTTCAATTGAACCACTTGCTTGGTCTCTAAATGTGCAAAATCCCTGGATCGCTTGACGACGGCACCTACTTGTACCAAGTTTTCATAAATGACAAACCTTCGGGAAAATTGTAGTTCATCACGGTCGTTGTACACTTCCAGCACGTAATTTCCACTGACCTTAAAACGTACATTTTGGTTGGGCAATCGCAATCGATAGTTTGAATACGGTTGCAGTGTGGAATAACTATTCCCGTAATCAATGATACGTTGGTTGTCTGCCCCGTCCAAGTATTGTGATTTGAGGAGTTGACTGGGGGTCCAGTCATAATCGCAGTGTATGATCCTATAGTAATAATCACTTTCAGAAGCCCTAAGATCGTCAAATTCCAGTGTTATGGCCTCCCCTTTTTTTACTATGGGAAACTGATCATCGGTAGGCCCCTTAAAAATAATGGTCTTGATATATTCCGGAGGGGGGACTTCCTCCTGTATTTCTTGGGAAAATAGGCCCGTTATTGCCAGAAGGAAAAGAGTGGGAAAAAATGTTGAACGCATTTCCAATGCCATTTTGGACCCAAAGGTAAACAAAAAGTATGCCCCATTGGTTTCCCATCGTTATATGGTCCAATTTTATGGCTGATAATTATGATAACTTTTTAATAAGCCTTAAATTTGCACGAAATTTCTAACCTAAGGTTCTACAAGAACATGTCAAAAGACATCCGGA
>JBFOLQ010000334.1:0-2571 GCA_040830145.1 Flavobacteriaceae bacterium
AGCTCCTCGGCCACAATCATCGGCATGGCGGTTTTTACGTTCTGACCTATCTCAGGGCTGGGAGACATAATGGTGACAATGCCCTTGTCACCCACCTTCAAGAACCCATTGATATTGAACCATTCCTTGGGCATGGCCATTACCTCCTTGACAGTAGTCTCTGGTTTGCAGGATGCCAGCCAGTTGAACCCCAGCATCATACCGCCTCCGGCCAGGGCCGAGGACTTAATGAAGGAACGCCTTCCGTATTTGGTTTTGATATGTGTCATTTTCAACAGTCTTTAGGTGATATGCGATTAGGATGGTTGTCCGGCTGCTGCCGTTTTGATGGCTGCCTTGATTCGGGTATACGTACCACATCTGCAGATATTGCCATTCATGGCCCTGTCAATTTCCGTATCTGAAGGGTTGGGGTTTTCCTTTAAAAAGGCAGAGGCACTCATAATCTGCCCAGCTTGGCAATACCCACATTGGGGGACGTCATGTTCTAACCAAGCCTGTTGCACTGGGTGGTCTCCGTTTTCAGAAAGTCCTTCAATCGTGGTAATTGTATTTTCCCCGACTGATGCTATGGGCAATTGACAGGAACGTACTGCATTGCCATTTAAGTGTATGGTACAAGCCCCACATTGGGCGATGCCACAGCCATATTTTGTGCCGACAAGATTAAGATGGTCGCGTAGCACCCAAAGAATGGGCGTACTTGGATCTACATCCACCTCATGCTTTTTTCCATTGATGTCTAGAGTGTAAGTAGCCATTGTGTTAGGTTTTTTTGAAATATTCCTTAAAAGGATGGGATGATTCTTAAAAGTATGATATTATTTGCCTCCTTTTGTTATTAAATTCAAAATATTGTGTTAAAAAAATGCCCCAAGGAAGTTGGGGCATTTCTTGAATGGTTATAAGGGTTATAGATCAATCGTTTTCCGGGGAGAGGGCCTTGTAGACCACTCCGGCAATAATGGCCCCAATAATGGGGGCTACCCAAAAGAGCCATAGTTGCTCCAAGGCCCATCCTTGGGCAAAAAGGGCTTGACTGGTACTACGGGCCGGATTTACCGAAGTATTTGTAATGGGAATGCTGATTAAGTGGATCAAGGTCAAACAGAGACCAATGGCCAGTCCGGCCAAATATTTGGGCGACTTGGAATGGGTGGCCCCTAGGATTACGAATAGGAAGATAAAGGTCAAGACAATTTCTGCGACCAATGCAGATACCATGCTATATCCTCCTGGAGAGTGTTCCCCATAGCCATTTGAGGCAAACCCACCTATCTCAAAACCTGGCTTTCCACTAGCGATAAGGTAAATGACACCGGCACCTACAATGGCCCCAAGCACTTGGGCAACTATGTAAGGGACCAAGTCCTTGGAACTGAAGCGCCCTCCCATCCACAATCCAATGGAAACAGCAGGGTTCAAATGACAGCCCGATATGTGCCCTATGGCATAGGCCATGGTCACAACGGTAAGGCCAAAGGCTAGGGAAACCCCTACAAAACCAATGCCCAGTTCAGGGAAGGCAGCGGCAAAGACGGCACTGCCGCATCCACCCAAGACCAACCAAAAGGTACCGATAAATTCGGCAATCAATTTTTTCATTTCTACATGTTTTAATTAATGATTATTGTTAGCTTATCAATTCCGAATTTAACCAAAAATTCGATAATTTTAATAATATGTCAACGACAACACCTTTATTTTGTTGATTTATTAGGATGTTGACGCCTGCACAGTAAAATAAGTACCATATGCAAAAAAGAACCTTTATAAAGCGATTGGGGCAGATGGCTTTTGTAAGCCCCTTGATTCCCCAAATATTATCGGCCCAATCCCAAAATAATATGGGTGATGGCATGGATGCCGATGCTCCTGATTTCTGGGAAAAAATACGAAGTGACTATGACCTGAAGCCTGATTATATTAATTTGGAAAGCGGCTACTACAATATTATCCCCCGACCTACCCTTCAAAAATTTCAAGAGCATGTGCGCCATGTGAATTATGAGGGATCCCACTATATGAGAACCGTACAATGGGACAATAAAAAGGCAGTGGCAGGTCGTTTGGCGCGGTTCGTGGGCTGTGGGGAAGACGAGCTGATCATTACCCGTAATGCTACGGAATCGTTGGATATGATCATTACTGGGTATCCCTGGCAGGTTGGGGATGAGGCCATCATGGCCGAGCAGGATTATGGGGCAATGCTAGAACATTTTAAGCTGGCCGCCAAACGGTATGGTGTGGTGAACAAGTTAATTTCGGTCCCCAATCACCCAACCTCAGATGAGGAGATTGTAAACCTGTACAAATCCCAGATTACCCCAAAGACCAAACTTATCATGGTATGTCATATGGTCAATATCACTGGGCATATCCTACCCATCCGCAAAATTTGTGACATGGCCCATGAACATGGGGTAGAGGTCCTGGTGGATGGGGCCCACTGCGTTGGGCATTTTAAGGTGGATATTTCGGAATTGAACTGTGATTATTATGGAACGAGCTTACACAAATGGGTGGCCACTCCCCTAGGGGCCGGATTTTTATATGTGGCCAAAAGGAACA
>JBFOLQ010000335.1:0-2304 GCA_040830145.1 Flavobacteriaceae bacterium
AAAGGTTTCCAATTACCAAACCTTCGGGTATTGATCTTTAGTAAAAGAGGAAAGTTGATATAGGTCGATTTTACGTCCCTGACAGCATCTCTTTCCTCAGTGAACCCCGGAAAACCAAGTGTTCGTAGTGTATAACTGAGGCCCGGTTCGGCCCGGACGTCTAAAAATTCGTGTAAACGCATCTCCCCAATCAGCCCTACATTAAATCCCAAGGACTTTTTTACAAGGATATCCGTATCATCCCCCCGATTGTTATTGTATTCAAATTTGAAATCATATTGGTTAAACCCTAGGTAGTAACCCCAGTTCAAAAAAGGTTCGTCAATGCTTTCCTTGTTCAGTACGGGTTTTTCATTGAATTGGGCAAACGCGTTTGGGAAGGCCATTGCGAATAACAGCAAAATTAAAAATAGGCGTTGAAAAATTGGTCCCTGACTTTTTTTTGGGCCCCTACTGCCCTTAACGTTATTTCCCATATACAGTGCCCTTTTATTTTTTGGCTAGATAAATGGAGGCGGCCCCAAAGGTCTGGGGCCTGTTTTCTATACTCTTAAACCCGATTTTGGACAAAATATTGTTGAAGGCGGCTCCATGTGGGAAGACGGCAGCTGATTGTGATAAATACCCATAGGCCGAACGGTCCTTTGAAAAAAGCTTGCCAATCAATGGCAATAAGTAATCACAGTAAAGATGGTATCCTTGTTTAAATGGAAATTTAGTGGGAACAGAGGTCTCCAATACCAAAAAAAGGCCATTGGGCCTAAGGACCCGAAGGATTTCCTGGAGTCCTTTTTCCAGGTTCTCAAAGTTGCGTACCCCAAAGGCCACGGTAATCGCATCAAAGGAATCGGTATCAAAGGGAAGGTTCTCACCATCCCCGAGTACCATATCTACCTGGTCGTCCAATTGGTGCTGTGCGATTTTCTTTTTGCCGACCTCAAGCATGCCGGAAGATATGTCAAGTCCAACGACATGCGGAACTCCCCTTTTGGCAATGGCGATGGCCAAATCCCCTGTTCCAGTGGCGATATCGAGAACATTTTTGGGTTTTTCCAACATGAGTGTTTCAACGAGACGTTTGCGCCATTTTACATCCGCACCCAAAGAGATTACACGGTTAAGGCCATCATAACCCGATGAAATGGTATCGAACATTTGGGCCACCTGTTCCTTTTTTCCAAGCTCAGAGTCTTTGTAGGGGGTCACTTTTTCGGCCATTGGGAAAATTTTTGCGAAGATACGATATTGGTTGGGAGCATTGGTTTCTGGCAAAGGCCAAGAAAATATGTGATTGGGGGACCAAGTAAAATGGTGATTCATGCCAAACCGGGAATATTTCCGTAATTTTGCAACACTTTTCAATCAAACGCAAATGCAGTGCGATAGTGCCAACGCCAAGGCCGCTGGCAATTCTTTCAGTTTTGGGGCGTTTATTCCCCCGAGGATTAATAGTAAGCAACTCACATGAAAATTATAATTGCGGGAGCTGGTGAGGTCGGTTTCCATTTGGCAAAACTATTGTCCTATGAGTCTCAGGACATCACATTGATAGATACCCATAAGGAAAGTCTGGCGTATGCAGACAATCATTTAGATATAAGGGTTTTAAAGGGAGATGCCACTTCTGTTTCGGTATTAAGGGATGCCGAGGTTGGCAATTCTGACCTGGTCATAGGTGTGACCGCCTCTGAGACCACCAACATCACACTTTGCATCTTGGCCAAACAATTGGGAAGTAAACGAACCATCGCCCGTATTTCAAACACTGAGTTTTTAGACCATAAGGAAATAGTACAATTTGACCAGCTGGGGATTGATGAATTGATATCCCCTGAAGAATTGGCTGCCAGGGAAATACAGCAGTTGCTGAGCAAATCGGCCTTTAATGACACCTATGAATTTGAGGAAGGTAAACTGATTATGATAGGGGTATCTTTACCCAAATCTGCCCCATTTGTGGGAAAGATGGTAAAGGAGGCGGCCCAGATTTTTCCGGAACTGCACTTTATGCCCATTGCCCTGCAACGTAAGGGTACGCAATACACTGTTGTTCCTAGGGGGGACACCATTTTTAAGGAAGGGGACCAAGTGTATTTTATTACCACCAAGGAAGGGGTGGACGAACTCTACAAACTCACCGGGAAGAAAAAAGAGGATATTAAAAATGTAATGATTCTCGGCGGAAGTAAGGTGGGCTACAAAACAGCCCGGGACCTGTGTACTAAAAAGTTCAATGTAAAATTGGTTGAAAAGAACAAGGAGAAAGCGGTAGAATTGGCAGATTCATTGCCCAAAGCCCTGGTC
>JBFOLQ010000336.1:0-4470 GCA_040830145.1 Flavobacteriaceae bacterium
AGTGGATTGCAGGGCATCATTATTGAGTTTCTTCACAAAGGTATAGTCAGAAGGGTCATTGCTTTCCGGCAGGCCAACATAGACCTTGGCCCCTGCCAAGCGGGTGCTGCAACAGGCATCCGTACGGTTGTACACATCAATTTGGGCTATATTGTATACAGCTCCTAGGTCTACCCTCCACCAAGGATTGTCCGTCAACTGGGAGTGGGTCACTGAGTTATCATTGAACACACCACTGCGATTACCATCTACAGCACGGTCGGCCGTACCCCCCAAATGAGTGGAGGACTGTACAGCGGGCTTGTTCAGCGCCAGATTGTCCCCCAGGGCTGCCTCTACGGTGATAGCGGCCGTGGCGGTGAAGTTTCCATCATCGGTGGTCACTGTGATGGTGGCATTACCCTCTGAAATGGCTGTAACATGTCCGTTTGAACTTACTGTGGCCACATCGGTATCACTGGAAGACCAGCTTACACCTGTATCCGTGGCATTGTTGGGTGATACTGTAGCGGAAAGCTGTTGGGTATCCCCCTCGGTGAGGGTGGCATTCACCGGACTCACCGTGACCCCGGTTACTGAAATCGTTGCGGCTTCCACAGTAATGGTGGCCGTGGCAGTGAAGTCCCCATCATCAGTGGTCACTGTGATGGTGGCATTGCCCTCCAAAATTGCCGTAACAAGTCCGTTTGTACTTACTGTGGCCACATCGGTATCACTGGATGACCAGCTTACACCCATATCCGTGGCATTGCTGGGTGATACCGAAGCGGAAAGCTGTTGGGTGTCCCCTTCGGTGAGGGTGGCATTCACCGGACTCACCGTAACTCCGGTTACGGGTACCGTTGCAGGTTCCACGGTAATAGTGGCCGTGGCGGTGAAGTTCCCATCATCGGTGGTCACCGTGATGGTGGTACTGCCCTCTGCGATGGCTGTAACAAGTCCGTCAGTGTTTACCGTGGCAATATCCGCGTCACTTGAGGACCAACTGATATTGGTGTTGGTCGCGTTTGCAGGTTCCACAGTGGCCGTAAGAGTGGCGGTCTGTCCAACCTCCAAGGTACGGGAGGTAGGGGATACATTTACCCCGGTTACTGGGATAACGACCGTGATGTCCGCGGTAGCGGTAAGGTCTCCGTCCTCCGTGGTCACGGTGATGGTAGCCGCTCCCGAGCCTATGGCTGTTATTTTTCCATTGGAATCCACTGTAGCAACGTCCGAGTCACTGGATGACCAACTGACAGTGGTATTTGTGGCATTTGATGGCTCTATAGTGGCCGTAAGATCAGTGGTCTGTCCCACTTCAAGCGTACTTGAGGTAGGGGATACGCTTACCCCGGTCACTGGGATAACGACCGTGATGTCCGCGGTAGCGGTAAAATCTCCGTCATCAGTGGTCACCGTTATGGTGGCGCTACCCTCTGAGATGGCCGTAACACGTCCATTGGCATTTACCGTGGCGATATCTGTATCACTGGAAGACCAGCTTATATCAGTGTTGTTGGCGTTTGCGGGTTCCACAGTGGCCGTAAGGTTGGTGGTCTGCCCAACTTCCAACGTATCGGATGTGGGGGATATACTGACACCAATTACAGGGACAATGACCGTGATGTTTGCGGTGGCAGTGAAATTACCATCCTCCGTGGTTACGGTGATGGTGGCCGTACCTTGGCCTACAGCGGTGATTTCACCATGGGTGTCAACCGTAACGACATCTGTATTGTTGGAGGACCAACTGATATTGGCATTGGTTGCATTTGAGGGCGCTACCGAAGCCGCGAGATTTGTAATTTGCCCAACTTCCAATGTAATATCCGTGCGGTCCAGTGAAACGCCAACCACGGGGATGGGCATGTTCTCCTTTATCTTAAGGAATTGATTGGGGTCTGGATTTAAAATTTCGTCAGTGTTTCCAGAGGGCCAGTGGACCACTACTTTATCAATCTGTGTGCTGGGGCCAATTCCAAAATGTTGGGTAAAGGAGTTCATAAGGCCATAGCCCTCACCGGATCGTACGTCCCTAATTTGAATGCCCCAGGCACCGTGTACTTCAACCCTGGCCCCTATACCATTGATATTGCTATCGGTTCCCTCAAGTTGTACGGCAATAAAGTTAAAATCGTTTCCTTCGTTTAACCAGACTCTATCGGTAATACTGGTAGGAGTGTTGTACCCCCTTCCGTAACCCGCATATATGTCCAGGAATCCGTCATGATTCAAATCGCCGACAGAAAATGAATGAATTTCATTGGAATTAAAGGGATTGGTGACATTTGTGAACGTTCCGTCCCCATTATTGTAATACAAATAGTGGGCATTGCCCGTGACCAACAAGTCCAAATATCCATCATTGTTGAAGTCCCGAAATGAAGCCTGAATGCCTCTTATGTTATTAGAGCTTAAAGTGGGTAATAGTCCACTGGAAGCCGTAATATCGGTAAACGTTCCGTTCCCGTTGTTTCGCATCAGATTGGGGTTTGTGTAATGGTTGATGACCAAGGCATCCAAATCCCCATCGTTGTCTATATCCCCAAAATCGGTCAACCAGGTCTGGTCACCTATTTTTAAATTGGCTTGGGCAGCTACTTCCGTAAAATTGTTGTTGCCATCGTTTTGCCACAACATATTGATCCTACGTGGGTCATTGGGATCGGTGACACCGCCGCGACATTTTGAAATATATAGATCCAAGTCACGATCATTATCGTAATCGATCCACATACTGGCATAATTGCCCGAATTATCACTGGTGGGTACCGTAAACGTTCGTATGAGATTTGCGTCACGTGTAAAGGTACCGTTGGCATTATTTCTGAATGGGGCTGATTCTGCGTCATCATGACAGGCAAAAATATCGGCCCAACCATCATTGTTTATATCTGCAAAATTACTTCCCTGAATAAAAATACTTGAGTTGGATATGGTCTGTTTGGTATATGAATTGTTCCCATTGTTATTGGAGATGACGTGTACACCATCGTAATACCCACCACTTAAAATATCATTGTACCCATTTTGGTCAAAATCTGCCACACAGGTACTCCATTGGTTTCTGGAGCTCACTTGACCAAAACTATAGCTGTCAAATGTCTCTCCGGGGCCTTTTTGGTACTGAATCCGAATATTTTTTCCACTATTGAATTGTACCAGGTCATCCTTTCCGTCATTGTTCATGTCCACAATGGCCATGGCCACACCACTACGGTTACTTCCGTTGAGTAAATTTGTGGCATCGGTGAAGTTTACAATATTGTTGCCGGGATCACTGTCGTTTACGGATATCTGGGTAGAGGCCTGATTGGACTCTTGCCCATCACTTACCGTAAGTGTGACCGTGTATGACCCAGGTTGGTCAAAAGTATGGGAGACTGTATTTTGGGTAGCGGTTGTTCCATTACCAAAATCCCATAGATAGGTTAGGGTATCCCCATCCTCGTCAGAAGATTGCGTACCATCAAAATTGACCACCAAAGGGGCTGGACCATATGTGACGGATGCTGAAAGTACTGCCATAGGAGGGTGATTGGCTTCAGGAACCAAGCTATTGACCCATTGCTGTATCAATTCAACACCTTCCACATCAATACGGCCCTTGGCCAAAGGAGGCATTTTTACCCCGGTCTGCATGGAATTCATTCTGACATGGGCCACAGAGTTGGCAACATCCCTCGGTGCAATGACCTTGGGGTTTTCCAACCCGAGATCGTATGAGACATCCCCATAAATGATATTTTGGTTTTCCAGGGGGGTGGTAAAACGTGCATCAAACTGGGCAACATTGTTCACATTGGGATTGTGACAGCTGGCACAATTGACGTCCAAATAGGTCCTTGCCCTGTCTTCCAATGAAGCACTGGTATCGTCTTTGGCAAATACTTTGGGATAATTTGCAACATTGCCATTGGTGATGTTCTCAGTCAAAATACCCATTTCACTCAAAGTGACAAGTTGGTTGGCAGTGGTACCCCCAGGGTAGGTGATGGATTTATTGAGGTGACGGGTAAATGGCCCAAGTACGGTACCGGTCTGGGGAAAATGGCAAGAGGCTCATTCAGCGGTACTGGGATATTGCCAAGTGACGGTTTCATTATCGACTTGTACGTCCTCGTACATAGTTTCGGTAAACAGTTCCGCATCGGTCTGGGCATTGTTCCATTTGTAGGAAAGGTAATAATAGTTGCCATCGTTACCCATTACTATAAAGCGTGTCTCCAGGCGTTTTCCACCGAGATTGATTTGTTTGATCAATACGGCCCCTTTGGGGAAGGTCCAGGCCTCTGTATCTGAATAACCAATTTGTTCTTCAGCTGTGTTGTGGGTACCATTATTGGGAATGGCCATCCATCTACTTTCATCGGAAGCATAGGCAAAAAAAGGTGCAATTAGGTCATATGGAATAAGTCAGACCGTTGGCGTTAGGGAAACCACATTGGAAAAGGCTCCGGTTTGGGAGAGCAAGGAGGGTGCATAGCC
>JBFOLQ010000337.1:0-4925 GCA_040830145.1 Flavobacteriaceae bacterium
TCCCAGTATGGTTCCCTGTTCGTCGGTGACGACCCACTGTCCGTAGCTCCCGTTGTCCCCGGATACGGTGACGCCCTCGACATGGTCGGGGTATCCGTCCCCGACGCAGAACGTGAAGGGCCCTCCGGTGAGGGTCCCCCCCTCAATGGTTGCAGCAGTCAGTGTATCATCACTTGTAGGGAAGCTAGGTGATGCCATGTCACGTGCATTGAGTGACTCGGTCATTAACAAAAAGAGTGATAGTATGATGGTCACTTGCCATCCAAGGGCAATTTCTCTTTTTGTGATTTCATCGTAAAGAAGTAATGTTTTTCTCATAACCATATAATTTTAGGATTCAAACAAATGTATCCCAAGACCTTGATTTACAAATCACAAAAAAGTAAAGTTTCACAGATATCCTGTGATACTTTTGTGATCTTTTGGTACTGTCCGTCTATTTTTAACTAAAAAATTAGTTTAAACTAAAAATTTAGTTATATTTGTATTATCGAATTAACTAAAAGTTTAGTTGAATGAAGCAGTTAACGAAGGCGGAAGAAGAGGTAATGCACCTCTTATGGGTATTGGAAAAGGCAAATGTAGCGGCTCTTTTAAAGGAGCTTCCCGCTCCCAAGCCAGCGTATAATACGGTATCTACCATTGTGCGCATTCTGGAGGACAAGGGCTTTGTGGCCCATGAGAAAGTGGGCAAAGGCCATGTGTATTATCCGTTGGTCCAAAAATCGGACTACAGCAACCAACGCATCAATAAATTGGTGAACGGCTATTTTCAAGGTTCGTTCAAAAGTATGGTGTCTTTTTTCATGAAGAAGAATGATATCAGTTTGGGTGAGCTCGAGGCCGTCCTGAAGGAAATAAGAAAAGAAGGGGAATACTAAATCCATGGGTATGCTACAGTATATTCTTGAAATGGTTCTTTTTCAATTGGCCTTTTTACTGGTCTATGACCTCTTTTTACGGAAAGAGACCTTTTTTCAATGGAACCGAGTCTATCTGTTGGGGACTTTTGCACTTTCCATGGTACTCCCATGGGTCAAAATTGAAGCTTTGGCCACCACCGTGCCCCAGGAATTGACCATATATTCCATAGTCGTGTGGAACCTAGAGGCCGTGACCCTTGGTTCTGGGGAAGAGGGTTCCTTTTTACAGGGTTTCCCTTGGCCACTTGCGGTATTGATTTTGGGGTCCGTGTTCATGGCCATTTGGTTTGCCATAAAATTGTACAAAGTACAACGGCTCCGAACGCTGGGAAAGGTCCATTATTTACCCAATTTTGTCAAGGTTGTAGTGCCCAATAGCCGGGTGGCCTTTTCCTTTTTCAGACAATTGTTTTTGGGGGCCGATATCAAAAAGGAGGATGAACCCCAAATAGTGGCCCATGAGCTGGTGCACATCAAACAATGGCATACCTTGGATTTGCTATTCTTTGAGATGATGCGCATTGTCATTTGGTTCAACCCTGCAGTGTATCTCTACCAACACCGTATCGCAGAGTTACATGAATTTATTGCCGATTCTGCAGCTGGGAAGGTTCAAAAAATGAATCATTATCAAGTCTTACTGTCGCAATTGTTCCAATCAAACGGAGTTTCATTCATCAACTCTTTTTATAAATCATCATTAATCAAAAAACGAATCGTCATGTTGACCAAAAAGAAATCCAATCAGGTGCTGAAGTTTAAGTATTTGCTCATGTTGCCACTACTATTTGGAATACTCACCTATACATCCTGTGGGTCAGAATCACCCAATGGGGAAGCTAATGTGGTGACCTTAAAGAAGGAAGTGAAGGGACATCCATTCTCCGAAGTAGACCAAGCACCTATTTTTCCGGGCTGTGAAAATGCTTCTGATTCAAGGGAATGTTTTCAGCAAAAGATGCAGCGCCATATTAAAAAACACTTTCGTTATCCTAAAGAGGCCCAGCAACAGGGTATACAAGGACGGGTGGCCGTTCTATTTACCATTGACAGTGAGGGCCATATTACGGATGTAAGGATGAGAGGCCCCCACGCACTGTTGGAAAATGAGGTAGATCGTATAATTTCAAAATTACCCCAAATGACGGCGGGAAAACACGGGGGAAAAAATGTCAATGTCTCTTTTAGCATTCCAATAACCTTTAAACTTAATGAGGGTATGGAAGGACGTGCTTCTTCACATGACGATGGTCCTTTGGAAGGAACCGTTCCCTTTGCCATGATCGATGCCGTTCCCGTATTTCCCGGTTGTGAGGATGTGAACGATAAAAAGGAATGCTTCCAGGAAAAAATACAACAGCATATTTCCAAACACTTTCGCTATCCCAAAGAGGCACAAGAGCAAGGCATTCAGGGTCGGGTAGCGGTGATGTTCACCATAAACGATCAAGGTAATATTGTTGATCTTAGGATGCGCGGACCGCATGGATTACTGGAAAACGAGGTGGAACGTATTATTTCAAAGTTACCGCAAATGACGCCGGGAAGACATAAAGGAAAAACGGTCAATGTGCCGTTTTCCATTCCGGTGACATTCCGCTTGAAGTAGGGGGCCAAGGGACTCAGGAAATGTGAAATTCCAAATTCCGTGTGTTTGCTTCAGGGAATGGGGGCACATTATGGATGGGGAAAACCATGGATCAAACTATCCATACGATGGACAACCCCGCCATGGTGAGGGAGAAACTAAGGTCTTATATGCCCAATCTAAATTTATTTGTTTGAAGGCTAATTTTTTATGGGTTTTTGTCATATCGGCCATGGGGCTTGCGCAGTCAAGTTCCGTGGCTGACAGTCTGTACGCCGTGGGGCATTATGCGGCGGCCATCAATGCCTATGCCTCCATAGGGACGTCAAAGGCGCAGCTTCAGGTTGCCCGTTCGTATCGTGCCCAAGGTCATTATGAAAAAGCAATTGTTACCTATGGTCATTTGATCAAGGCCGACCCCCATCTTGAAATAGCTAAGTTTGAGTTGGGAAAACTATACCTGTTAAAAGAAGATTTCCATGAAGCCCTACTTCTTTTTCAGGCATTGCGGGAGAAGGGATGGCAAAACCCGGAGTACCATTATTACACGGCCCTATCACTACAGGAAACTGGAAATGGGGATGAGGCCGTTACAGTGTATCAAACGGGCATTGCCCAAGATTCCACCCACCTACGTTCCTTGTTCCAATTGGGAAAACATTATGTGGCCAAGCGGGAACGTGATTCGGCTCTCTTGTTTCTGAATCGAGGGCTTTATGAATATGATGGGGATGTAAAGCTCATCAACCTAAAGGCATTGGCCCTCTATAATAATGCAGAGTACGCGGCATGTATCCCCCTCTTTGAAAAGCTACGGGAGTTGGGATACCAAAGGCCCCATGTCCAAGAAAAGTTGGCATATGCCCGCTTTAGGGATTGGGACTTCCATGGAGCCAAGGAAGCCTATAGGGAATTGGCCGAATATAGGGACAATACACTAAAGGCCAATGCCTATATGGGGCTTTCATCTGTGTATTATAAGGAGCAGCAGTTGGACAGTGCTGAACATTATGCCCATGAATTCATTAAGGTCAGTACGCCCAACCTGGTTCGGGAGTATGGAACCTTGGCATCCATTGCCCGGAAGAGGGGGCATATGGAGAAAGCTAGGACGTATTATCAAAACGCCCAGGAACATGACCCCGACAATCTTATGTGGGGGTATCAGATTTGTACCATTACGGATCAAATGGAGGTGGGACTTGAGACAAAACTTGCCTGTTACGAATCCTTTGTCAAGAGATTTGGGGATACTAAAACAGGATATATGGTACAGGTTGCCCAAGAACGGATTTCCCGATTGAAGGAGGAAATCCACTTTACGAAGGACTGATTTTTTAAAATGTCGTAATTTCCGTGCAAGAAGCAGATATATGCGCGCTGTGGTGCTTGGTATTTTGGTTGTGGCCCTTTTTTCCTGTAACCGTTCCTCAAGACAGGAAAAGAAGGTGCAAGCCCGTTTTCACCAAGAAATCATGGAAATTGATTGGAACGATGTGGATACCTATCCCATGTTCGCCTCCTGTGATGAGACCCAGCCCAAAAAAGTGCAACGACAATGTTTTGAGATTGAACTGCTCCATCATTTTTCAAAGGCCTTGGGGCAGTATGAATTTGTAGTGGGTGAAAGATTCAACACCACGGCATATGTGGATTTTATGATTGATTCACAGGGTACCATAAAGGTGTTGCAAATACAAAAAAATAGAATAGTGGAACGTTATTTGCCTGAGTTTGATGGGCTTATTACCCATAGCCTTAAGAATTTGCCTTCACTGTCCCCAGCCTTAAAAAGAGGAATGCCCGTTAACGCCCGTTTTCGGGTTCCGATTATCCTCAATACTAAAGACGATTGAATTGACAACGGAAAAAATCATATTGGGCATTGATCCGGGAACGACCATTATGGGTTTTGGACTCATTAAGGTGGTACGCAAAAAGATGTACTTTGTCCAGATGAATGAATTACAACTTAAAAAGTATCAAGACCCCTATATCAAGCTACGGATCATTTATGAGCGTACCTTGGAGTTGATAGATACCTACCATCCCGATGAAATAGCCATAGAGGCCCCTTTTTATGGGAAAAATGTACAATCAATGCTAAAGTTGGGCAGGGCACAGGGGGTGGCCATGGCCGCTGGGTTATCCCGACAAATCCCCATTACCGAATACCTTCCCAAAAAAATCAAGATGGCCATTACGGGTAATGGCAATGCCAGTAAGGAACAAGTGGCCAAGATGTTACAGGGGGTCCTGGGCTTGAAAACCCTTCCCAAAAACTTGGATGCCACCGATGGTTTGGCGGCGGCCGTATGCCACTTTTATAACGAGGGGCGTATTGATTTGGGCAAGCAATATTCCGGCTGGGAGGCGTTTGTAAAGCAAAATAGTGCTACAACCCCTAAAGGGAA
>JBFOLQ010000338.1:0-4070 GCA_040830145.1 Flavobacteriaceae bacterium
AGCATGTGTATGCGAACTACAAGGGTGACAAAAGAGCCCTGGACACTAATCACATTTCCCTGTTGGACCAAGTGGCCGTGCCTTTTCCCACCAATGAACAAATGGTCTATGATGCCGGGGAAGACCTAAAGGCCCGTTTAAAGGACATTGTCATACGGCACAAGTTCAATTAAGAGGTTGTATCCGTAGGCAATTCCCTAAGGTCCAAATTGTTGATGCCGCCATGGGAATCGTGCAGTACCACTTCGCCCTTGACCACGGCCAGTAATTGAGGGGATTGATGGACAACACCAAAGACATCTGCCACGGCATTGGAAACGTTTCTGTAGCGCAATAGATCCAAATAATACAGATCGGCATCCTCCGTCCCCAAGGGAAAATTATTCTCAAAACCTCCCAGCACCATTCGGCTGATACCACAGCTCGTGGAATGTTTAAAAATCAACTGTGGCCGGCGGAAGGACTTTTCCTGTATTTCCTTCAATTGTCCCTCTGATTCCAAAGGGACCCAGTTTACCTTCTTCCTTTTTACCTCAGAAGACGTCTTTCCCTTTCCAAAAAATGTATCAAATAATCCCATATACTATCTAAATGTAAGGAGTATGTCGGCTTTTTCAAAAAACCTTACCGGCAAGGACCCTATAATTTCATGGGGCCCTTCGCAAGGGCTTTGGACCAAGCCCCTCCCTTATTCCTGACGAAATGTCGTCTGTATTTTTCATTTTTCAGACATTTTGACGGTATCTCCCGCTTGGTAAGGTTCTTGACCCCCATGGAAAACGAACTGTTACTAAAATAGACGACAATGAACGTTAATAACTTTACCATAAAATCACAGGAGGCCCTACAGCAAGGACAGTTGCTTGCCCAGGAGATGGGCCACCAACAGATAGGGAACGAACACCTTTTCAAGGCCATTACCATCGTGGATGAGAATGTACTGCCCTTTCTTTTCAAAGGTTTGGGCGTTGACCTAGGGCTTGTAAACCAGATAGTGGACAAGGAGCTGCAAAGCCTTCCAAAAGTATCGGGAGGGGACATCATGTTGTCCCGCGAAGCTGGAAAAACGGTCAATGAGGCCCACATCCTGGCCAAAAAAATGAGCGATGAATATGTGTCCATTGAGCACCTGCTCCTGGCCATGGCCACAGCAAAGGGCAAGCTCGCGACCATCCTCAAGGACCAGGGAGTAACCGAAAAGGAGCTCACCAAGGCCATACAAACCCTTAGAAAGGGAAATAAGGTAACCTCGCAAAGCGCTGAGGAGACATATAATTCGTTGGACAAATACGCCAAAAACCTGAACCAAATGGCCGATAGCGGCAAATTGGACCCGGTTATAGGCCGCGATGAGGAAATTAGGCGCATATTGCAAATCCTCTCCCGACGTACTAAGAACAACCCCATGTTGGTCGGGGAGCCCGGAACCGGAAAAACGGCCATAGCCGAAGGATTGGCCCATAGGATCATTCAGGGGGATGTACCCGAAAACCTAAAGGATAAGATCATCTACTCCTTGGATATGGGAGCCCTTATCGCCGGTGCCAAGTTCAAGGGAGAGTTTGAGGAACGGCTGAAATCGGTCATCAAGGAAGTAACCTCCTCTGATGGGGATATTGTCCTGTTCATAGACGAAATCCATACGCTGGTAGGGGCTGGAGGGGGCCAGGGGGCCATGGATGCCGCCAACATACTAAAACCAGCGCTCGCCCGTGGTGAACTCCGCGCCATTGGGGCGACTACCCTGGACGAGTACCAAAAGTACTTTGAAAAGGACAAGGCGCTGGAACGGCGTTTCCAAAAAGTGATGGTCGATGAGCCCGATACCGAGAGTGCCATTTCCATACTTCGCGGTATCAAGGAAAAATATGAGACCCACCATAAGGTACGCATCAAGGATGAGGCGGTCATCGCCGCAGTGGAGCTTTCCCAACGCTATATCACCAATCGGTTCTTGCCAGACAAGGCGATCGACCTGATGGATGAGGCCGCCTCAAAACTGCGCATGGAAATCAACTCCAAACCCGAGGAACTCGATGTGTTGGACAGAAAGATCATGCAACTTGAAATAGAAATTGAGGCCATTAAAAGGGAGAATGACGCTGCCAAATTAAAATTGCTCAATGCCGACTTGGCAAATCTCAAGGAAGAGCGCAATGAGATCTTTGCCCAATGGGAAAGTGAAAAAAAGGTGGTGGACACGATCCAGCAGACCAAGCAGGCCATTGAAAACTACAAATTGGAAGCGGAACGGGCCGAAAGAAACGGTGACTATGGAAAAGTGGCCGAACTGCGGTACGGTAAGATCAAGGAAGCCCAGGAAACCTTGGAGGGACTCCAAGCGGAACTACAGCAGAAACAGGGGGACAGCTCCCTGATCAAGGAAGAGGTGACCAATGAGGATATTGCAGAGGTTGTGGCCAAGTGGACGGGTATCCCCGTGACCAAAATGCTACAATCAGAACGTGAAAAACTGCTACAATTGGAAGATGTGCTCCACAAACGGGTGGTGGGTCAGGAAGAGGCCATACAAGCCGTTTCAGATGCCATTCGACGTAGCAGGGCCGGATTGCAGGATGCCAAGCGTCCCATTGGGTCCTTCCTCTTTCTGGGGACCACCGGTGTGGGCAAGACGGAACTTGCCAAGACCTTGGCCGCCTATCTTTTTGATGATGAGAATGCCCTGACACGGATTGATATGAGCGAATACCAGGAAAGGCATTCGGTGAGTCGATTGGTAGGGGCACCTCCCGGATATGTAGGCTATGACGAGGGCGGACAACTCACGGAAGCGGTCAGGAGAAAGCCCTATTCCGTGGTACTCCTCGATGAGATTGAAAAGGCGCACCCTGACACATTCAACATTTTGTTACAGGTCTTGGATGAAGGTAGGTTGACCGACAACAAGGGACGGGTAGCCGATTTTAAGAACACCATCATCATCATGACCAGCAATATGGGAAGCCATATCATTGAGGAACGTTTTGCAAATACCCAATCCATGGAGGCGGCCACCGAAGCAGCCAAGGTAGAAGTATTAGGGTTGTTGAAGAAGACGGTGAGGCCCGAATTCCTGAACCGAATTGACGACATCATCATGTTTACCCCATTGAGCATGGAAAACATTACGGATATTGTAAAGCTGCAGTTGGTACACTTAAAGAAAATGTTGTCAAAGCAGCACATTGCAATCGATGCCACTGAGGAAGCCATTGCCTATTTGGCCCAAAAGGGATACGACCCCCAATTTGGGGCCCGGCCCATAAAGCGGGTCATTCAAAAAGAGGTGCTCAACAATCTCTCAAAAGAACTGCTGGCAGGCAATATCAAGGCCGATAGTATTGTACTCATCGATTCCTTCGACAACGGGCTAGTGTTCAGGAACCATACCGAATTGGTGCAATAAACACCTTAGCCACAGACAGATAAAAGGACGGTTCATAGCGAATTGTCCTTTTTTTGTCGATTCATTTATACCATGCAGTATAAAGTTCCTATATTAGGAGGCCTTAATCGCCCAAGACATGTCATCCAAAGCCGCCAAGACCACCGCCTTTATCATCAAGACAGTAGCCCCCTTGTTCAATAGACAGGGGTATGTGGGGACCAGTATGAGCGATCTTACGGAGGCTACGGGCCTCACTAAGGGAGCCATCTATGGCAATTTTGAAAATAAAGAGGCCTTGGCCCTTTCGGCCTTTGAGTACAATATGAACCAGTTGCTCGACGCCATTGATGAACGATTGGACATTGATGGCACCGCTATGGAAAAGTTGTTTTCCCTATTGCGCTTTTACCGTAATTATGACGTTTTCACCATGGAAATGGGCGGATGCCCCATCGTAAATGTGGGAGTGGATGCGAAGAACAACAATAAGCTTTTGAGCGCTGCGGCCCGGGAGACCATTAGGGTTTTGGAAGGAAAGATTGCCCTGGTGCTTGAAAACGGGGTGAACAAAGGGGAGCTCAGATTGCCCGTGACCCCCTTGCAGTTTGCCAAGCAACTCTACACCATGCTACAAGGGGCCGTAACCATGGCCACCATTACGGATGACCGTAAATATCTCATG
>JBFOLQ010000339.1:0-2587 GCA_040830145.1 Flavobacteriaceae bacterium
AAATTCCTGAATCGTGGGCCCTTCATCAGATAGAACTGTTACCTTCAATCCGTATTCCCGAAGGTGTCGCCTAAAAAAATATTCCGCGCCATTTTTGCTATTTCCCCCCGTAAACAGTAAGGTACGTACCGTGGGATATTCGGCCAAATACCCTATCAAATCCCGTAATACCACACTTTGCATTCCCAAATCAGAGGCATCTATCTTCGTTCTATGGGCCGTGGCCACAATATCACAAACGCCTATTTGATGACGCCTTAAAAAATCCTTTCGTTGTGCTATGGCCTCCTCGGTGGTCTCAAAAGGAAGGTTCAACCCAAAAATCCGGTCCAAAATAGGCCAAAGCTGCCCGTCCCTGCTCCCATAACAAAAATCAACATCCCCCTCCTTTAACGCTCCCATGGTAAAACGGGGTGGGGGCAGCGTACCCACGATTAACTTTTTGACCCCTTTAAAGAGAAACGGGGGATAGGGATGGGAATGGATAAAAGGATGGTCAGGCATCTGGTATTGGGTATCGGTTTTTCATGGCTGAAGGTATCATCATATGGAGTCTTTGGCCATTAAAATTGATGTCATTGAAATATATGGTCCAGTATTCTTCCCAAATGAATGGGCCCTTACGCATAAATACATTTTGCGAAGCACCATAAATTGTTACATTTGAATTCATTTAATCCAAAAATATGGGAAAAGGAGATAAAAAGACCAAGCGCGGAAAAATCGTGAATAAATCATATGGGGTGAGAAGGCCCAGAAAAAAGAAAAAAGTGGCAGAGGCCAAAAAATAAGGAGTCTACCTTCTAGAGAGCACCTATGGAATCACCTGATAAATACAGGTTGGTTTTCCGTAAGCGTATGCTCTTGACTAAACAAATATCCATCACGGGAAAAGCCCTTTAGGTCTTCCAGGGTCTCAGCATGGGTATCCAAGATATAACGTGCCATACTGCCCCTGGCCTTCTTGGCAAAAAAGCTGATGACCTTGAGCTTGTCGTTTTTCCAATCCTTAAATATGGGAGTGATTACGGGAACCTTTAATTTACTTTCATCCACTGCCCCGAAATATTCATTACTGGCCAGGTTAACGAACAATTCACCAGCAATGAGTTCACTGTTCCAATAATCTGTAACGTCCTTCTTCCAAAATTCATGCAGATTCTTTTTGCGACCCACCTTCAATTGGGTTCCCATCTCCAAGCGATAGGGTTGCATCAGGTCCAATGGCCGCAATACCCCATATAGTCCGGATAGTATCCGCAAAATATCCTGCAATCTATCCAGCTGTTTTTCAGTAACGGAATAGGCATCTAGGCCTTGGTATACATCCCCATTGAACGAGTATACGGCCGGCCGGGCATTTTCCGGGGTAAAGGGCACAGAAAAATCTTGATTCCGCTGCCAATTCAACTGGGCCAACTTATCTGAAATGGACATCAATTTTGAAAGTGCCCTCGGTTTTTTCTTGGCCAGTACCTTGTTCAACTTTTGGGCCTGTTCCAAAAATTGGGGCTGGGTGTGCTGCCCAGTGGGCAATGTGCTTTCAAAATCGAGTGACTTGGCCGGGGAAATGACTATTTTCATACTGTGGGTCCGTTTTGGGGCTAAAAATAACCCATTAAAAATTAAATTCAAGGGTTCCTTCCAACCCCAAACCATCCCATTGATCCGAGAGCTCCCTTAAATCCATTATCATCCCGTTCCATTTTTCCGTTGTGAGCTGTACCGGATAGCCCATTTTCCCCTCAGACAACAGGGTCTGCAAAGTCCCCAACATATCAGCACGCCCTTCTCTAAAAGTAATGTGCAACATGTTGACAATATGCTCTGCTTGATGGGCCTCAACAGGTAAATTTGAGGGCAACAATTCCTTAGGGCGCTTTTCTCGGGGCAATGCAAAATCCCCTATGTCATACCCTTGCGCTACCAATCCATAGAAGGCATTGGAAAATCCCAATGTTGTTTCCACCACTACATGAGCTAAATCGTGTAATTCCATGCCGGGATGTATGGAAGCCCAAGTACAACTACCGTCGTTTCGTGTACACATCAAAATATTGGGGCCTTGGGCCTTTTTTCGGACTTGTATGACCATTAGCCCCTATGTTTAATGTACTCACGCCATTTATCAATACATTGGGTCATATCCTGTGGCAATTCGGAGTCAAATCGCATAATCTCTCCTGTGACGGGATGCTCAAAGCCCAGGGTCTTGGCGTGCAGTGCTTGACGGGGCAACAATTTAAAGGCATTTTCCACAAATTGCCTGTATTTCGTAAAGGTAGTACCCTTTAAGATTTTATCCCCCCCATAACGTGCATCATTGAAAAGGGTGTGGCCCAAATATTTCATGTGTACCCTTATCTGGTGGGTACGCCCCGTTTCCAGTTTACAGGATACAAGGGTCACATATCCCAATCGCTCCATGACCCTATAATGGGTCACGGCTTCCTTCCCCTGTTCCCCATCCGGGAATACCTGCATCTGTAATCTGTTTTTGGGATGACGCCCCAAATGCCCCTCAACGGTTCCTTCATCCTCGTTGACATGTCCCCATACCAAGGCAACATACTCCCTTTCAGAGGTT
>JBFOLQ010000340.1:0-2734 GCA_040830145.1 Flavobacteriaceae bacterium
CCAAGGCCCCCCAAAATTTTTTCCGTTTCCCCTTGATAATGGTATCCCCCTAAAATTTCATACTGTTGCGTGGCCTCGTTCAAATCAATCATCAACTGGTTATAGGCCTCACTTTCGTAGTCGGTACGTTCGGCCAATTGTTGGTTGATCACTTCCAATCTTTTCTCAATTTCCTTAATTTCCCCAAAGGCCTGGTGGGCTTCTTCCACCACTGTTCGACCCTTTTCAAAATCAATATCCTGCCGTAAGAAACCGATTTTAACGTCTTTTTCAATGGCGATGGCACCGGAATCCACAGGAACATCTTTCGCCAAAACCCCCAATAAGGTAGACTTGCCCGCCCCATTCTTACCTATTAGGCCTGTACGTTGGCCTGGATTTAACCGAAACGATATACCGCTAAATAGGGGTACTCCCCCAAAAGAGACTGATAAGTCATGTACATTGAGCATCTGTGATCATTGTTACGTTGCCATTCACCTTTTCCACGTATTTTTGTGCAAATTTTGCTGCAAATGTTAAAAAAAGGAACCAAACTCTACAGCATTTTAACAGGTTCGTGTCCCAAATGCCATGAAGAAAGCATGTATATGGGCTCCAATCCGTATCGTATGGCCGACACGCTGAAAATGCATGAACGATGTTCCCATTGTGGCACCAAATACAAAATAGAGCCTTCCTTTTTTTATGGGGCCATGTACGTTAGCTATGCCGTGGGCATTGCCTTTTCCGCCACCGCCTTTGTAATTAGTTATGTGTTTCTAGACAGTACCTTACAAACTGCTTTTTTCGCCATTTGGGGCACTCTTATCGCATTTATGCCCATTATCTTGCGGCTATCCCGAAATATTTGGATCAATATTTTCATTGATTTTGAAAAAAAGCTAACCTTAAAAAATCAGAAGGTTACCGAAGATTTTTAAACGTGCCGTTGGGAATGCTCCCATTTTTTGGCAAATCTGCGAATATCCATTTCCTCTGGTAATGGGGTGTTCCTCTCTATATTATCATATAATGCCCTTGAGGCCATGGGAGCGATCAGGACACCTCGAGAACCAAAACCATTGAGTATATGTAGATTCCCATGCTGTGGATGTGTCCCTACCAAAGGTCTCCGATCAGTGACCGTGGGCCGAATGCCCGCCACTTGATCTACTACCTTATAGCCACATGTCATGAACGTTTCCATCTTCTGCAGGAGCTCTTCCCTTGCTTCCAAGGTTGGCCGGTCTGTCTTGTCCTTCCATTTGTACGTGGCCCCAACCTGATATAAATCATTTCCCAACGGAATGGCAAAAACGGATGATTTTATAATTCTTTTCTCCTTTAGGGCTGGGGCCTCAATGGTCAAAAGCTCTCCTTTGGTCCCCAATAAGGGCAAATAATTAAAATACGGATTCTGTTTGAGTCCATACCCTTCGGCAAAAACAATGTTCCTCGCCTTGATATCACCATATTTCACATAGCCTTCCCGTATTTCCAGCCGATCATGTGCAAATGTTTTCTTGATGAGCCCGTCCGCCGCATCCAAATATGATGTGTAGGCATCCAATAGGGCAGCGGTATGTACTTTTCCTGTTCCCAAAACCTCTCCAAAGCCAAATGGAGCATGTATCCCCGGGTTTTTGTTCTGATGGATATGGGTGGAAAGAAAGGGTTGCAATCGAGGTCTATCTGCTGCTTGAAACCAGCCGTTTTGCTCCTCAATGGAAGCAAACCTACGATATACCGGAAGCTTTTGATCCCATTGGCCTCTTAGCTTTTGCCCCAATCCCCCATAAAAGGGCAAGGCACTTTTCAACTGGGTATCTGCCTGCCATGCCAGGGTAAACCGCTTTAAGATAACAGGATTGTAAAGCCCGCCCGCCACACGGGAAGCATTTTGGGAGTGGTCTGAAATGACCCTAAAGGACTTACCATCCCTCTCGAGGCATTCACAGAATGAAAGCCCCGCTAAACCAAGACCCACCACTATATATTCAATCATGGGGCCAAAGGTAGGGAACAATGGACTGTCCCCATTTTAAAGCCCACTATTTTCACTGGTATTTCCCCGCTACAAAGCATGAAAAAGCCCCGGCAGTACCGGGGCTTCTCAATTGTTTTGAATTGGAATGCTTTAAGTATGGACCCAATATTTGGGTCTTATGGGTATTAGTAGGCCCACATATCCTGTTCCCTATCCCGAATGGTTTCCTTGATGCGATCGGCCTCAAGTAATTGGAAAAGGGCATTGTCAGCTATGTAATCCTTGACCTCACGGTCCCCATGGACATTGTCATCCTTATAAATGACACCATTGAACCTGCGTGCGTTCAGCAACATATCAAATGATATGGGCTGGGCCGAGTTTCGCTGGTTGAACACTTTTGCCTCGTGCAAAATTTCCCTGGCACTTGGGTACCACACCCAAAAGAGTTCCACTTTTGCATCGGCCGGATCCATGGATTCGTCATCAATAAAGTTGACATCGGGGGCTACGGGTGCGATTCCCAGCAATCGGTACTTCAATTCGCCCAATCGCTTGTCAAAATACCACATTCCCTTAATTCGGTACTCTTCAACATCCGCAGCGCTCAAATCCCTTTGAATGATAAATTCATTCGAAATTTGCTCTCCTGCGTTCAATTGTTCGTACCCATAATCAGTGGTATCAACGCTTTTCAACGTAGCCTGTAAATCCTCGAACTTACGTTTCTCAGTAAAATAGGAATCTGCATATACATCTGTCAGC
>JBFOLQ010000341.1:0-2809 GCA_040830145.1 Flavobacteriaceae bacterium
AACCAATCCCTTGGAAAACTGTGACTACATCGCCAGTAGCGTTACACTGAAGCCATCAGATGAATGGAAAGCTACCGACTGTGATGGGGACGGTGTCGCCAATGGTACTGAAATTATAGATGGTACCAATCCCCAAGATGGTTGTGATTACATGGCAAGTAGTGTCACCTTGGAACCATCAAACGAATGGAAGGCCACCGACTGTGACAATGATGGTGTCAACAACGGCACTGAGATTACGGACGGAACCAATCCACAGAATCCCGATACCGATGGGGATGGTGTGAACGACGGGAATGAAAAAGAGGACGGCACCAATCCTTTGGACTACTGTGATTACATGGCCAGCAGTGTCACCCTGGAACCATCAGACGAATGGAAAGACACCGACTGTGATAATGATGGTGTGGACAATGGCACCGAGACCACCGATGGTACCAATCCACAGAATCCCGATACCGATGGGGATGGTGTGAACGACGGAGATGAAAAAGAGGACGGAACCGACCCATTTGACAACTGTGACTATATGGCCAGCAGTATTACCCTGGAGCCATCGGACGAATGGAAAACTATTGACTGTGACGGTGATGGTGTTACCAACGGTACTGAAAATGTAGATGGTACCAATCCACAGGATACGTGTGACTACATTGCCAGCAGTGTTACATTACAGCCTACAAATGAATGGAAGGTCAAGGACTGTGACAGTGATGGTGTAAACAACGGAACTGAGACCATTGATGGTACTGACCCACAGAATCCCGATACCGATGGGGATGGGGTCACTGATGGAAACGAAAAGAACGACGGCACCAATCCTTTGGATGGGTGCGACTACAACCCTGGCAGTGTCTCCATGGCACCTTCCGCCCAATGGAATACCACGGACTGTGACAACGATGGGGTGGACAACGGTACCGAAATCAGCGATGGTACCGATCCACAGAACCCTGATACCGATGGGGACGGTGTGACCGATGGGGATGAAAAGGAAGACAAGACCGACCCGTTGAATCCATGTAGCCTCATATTGGATAGTGTTTCCATGAATGCCATCAGCCAAGGGGACTGTGATAGTGACGGGGTCACCAATGCCCATGAGATCAATGGTCTTGATAGGGACCATACCACGATGGATGATAATACCGATCCCAACAATACTTGTGACTTCAATGCTGAGGACATTACCCTGCCTGTAATGGATACTGATGCTGATGGTGTACCCAACGCATGTGATAAGTGTGAGGGAAGTGATGATTCCATTGATATTGATGCCAATGGGGTACCAGATGGTTGCCAACCCTGTGAACTTTCGGTACAGGCAGAGGATGCAATGGTGTGCGGCCACAATATCATGGTAGCACTCTCGGCCAACGTATTGAACGCAACATCCACCAATATTTCAGGGTGCGAGTACCCCACCACCCCCTTCCAAAGATGTGCCGGACCAGGGGTAGGTAAAGGATTTGAAATATGGATCGACAATGGGAATGGCTTTGCCTTTGAAGCATCGAGCTCAAGGTTCTTGGTACTGGACAACGGAACCGCACGGTACTCAGCCACCGCTACCAATGGCACCGATGATATTGACATCAACATCATTTTCAGTGGATATACCATCGTTGCACCAGGAGAAATAAAACAGAACCTGTGCAGGGACACGGATACCCCATCATGGGAATTCTGGACTTCCGCTTCAGGGACCATGGTCTCAAGACTGCACGGTACCTTCTCGATCAAAGGGGAAGGGGCCTTTCAAATGGGCGATGGGGCCAACGTTACCGCCCAAGGCTTCGGGGCTTCTGGATCCATCTCCTTCCATGGGGGTGATGGTGCCTACAAGAACGGAGGCATCAATATGAACCTTGGGGACTGTATCCCGATAAGGGAACAAGTGGGACCAACCTTTGTTTGGACCGCCACCAAAGGAAACATTGTTGGGGCTACCGACACGCCAAACATTACCGTGGATGAAAGGGGTACATACCAAGTAACCGTCATCGATGCCATGGGATGTGCCGTGACAAAGACCGTACGTGTCTATTGCGACCTGGCCGGAAAAGGTCCCTCCACCAAAAACAAGATTAAAAAGATATACCCCATGCCATTTAATCCTGTTACGGATAAGTTACTGGTAGAGGTACAGACTGATAAGAAGGCTGGTAACGGAAAGGTCTTACAAAAGGTTTGGGCCACACTCTACGATAACAATGGTAGAAAAGTGGGAACCACCCAATTCTTTGAGATAAGGAATGGAAGGGACCTGTTCCATTTCAAAACGGAATACCTGCCAACAGGTAAGTACTTCATACGTATCAATGGTAGCAATTGGAGCGACAGTAGACAGATATTGGTCAAATAAATAGGTAAGAACCCTGATATCAAAAAGGGCCATTCCAATTCTGGATGGCCCTTTTTCTTTTCTGGGAAATAAACGTTCTTGCCACAAGGTCAATTATTGGAAGCATAAAAAAACCGCCCTAAAGGCGGCTTGTTCCATTATTCCTGGAATGGATTATTTTTTGGACAACCATTCATTTACCGCTTCCGGGGCCATAATACTTTCCACAAAAGTATAAGCACCCGTTTTAGGTGATTTTACCATTTTAATGGCCTTGGTCAATCTTTTGGAGCTACTCTGTAAGGTCGCTACTGTTTTCTTTGCCATGATTGTTCTTTTTAAAACCGGTCATTTAGACTACGCCCAATAACCTATTATTTTATCTCTTTATGGATGGTCATGCGTTTTAGGATGGGATTGAACTTTTTGATTTCCATCCGTTCCGGGGTATTCTTTTTGTTCTTG
>JBFOLQ010000342.1:0-8067 GCA_040830145.1 Flavobacteriaceae bacterium
AACAGGCCATGATACTCCCTGTTAGCGAAAAACATGAAAAATATGCGGAAAAAGTTTTAATTTCCTTGGAAAATAACGAAATTCGCGCGCTCATTGACGACAGGAACGAGACTGTCGGCAAGAAAATACGTGAGGCAGAAATGAACAAAATTCCATTTATGCTGATTGTTGGCGAAAATGAGGAAAAGAACGAAACCATATCGGTACGCCGGCATGGAGGTGAAGACCACGGAAGTATGACAGTGGAAGCTTTTGCCAGCTTGGTAAACACAGAAATAAATACTACCTTAAAGTCGTTCTAAAGAAAGTGTAACCAAAAATTGAATCAGCCATAGCAATTAGAAGGAGATTTAGGCCGCGACCTAGGAGGGAGAAAAAGGACCTCCATAACATAAATGAGAAAATCAGGGTCCCCAAGGTACGCCTCGTGGGTGACAATGTGGAAATGGGAGTTTTCCCCACGGGTGAAGCGTTGGCCAAAGCCAAGGAACTGGAATTGGATTTGGTGGAGATTTCCCCCAATGCCGACCCCCCTGTTTGTAAAATCATCGATTACAAAAAGTTTCTTTACGAGCAAAAGAAACGGGAAAAGGCAATGAAGGCCAAGGCCACCAAAGTCATTGTCAAGGAAATACGATTTGGTCCCAACACGGACGACCATGATTATGAGTTTAAGAAGAAGCATGCCGAAAAGTTCCTGAAAGATGGGGCAAAACTGAAGGCCTATGTCTTCTTCAAGGGGCGTTCCATCGTGTACAAGGACAAGGGTGAAATATTATTGTTGCGATTGGCATCGGAACTGGAAGAGTACGGAAAAGTGGAGCAGATGCCAAAATTGGAGGGAAAGAGAATGACCATGTTCATGGCCCCCAAAACCAAGAAGAAATAACCCTTTTTAAGGAATTTGAATTGTCCCGGGCCTTGTTAAAAAGGCCTGTTCAATATAAGGAGTGAGATAAAAACAAGTAAAATGCCAAAGCAGAAAACTAAGTCCAGTGCCAAAAAGCGGTTTAAGCTCACTGGATCTGGAAAAATCAAGAGAAAACACGCTTTTAAAAGCCACATTCTCACAAAGAAGTCCACCAAGCGTAAGCTTCGATTGACACATCCCACCTTGGTACATGAATCTGACATGAACAGTGTCAAGGAACAATTGCGCCTTAAATAGTTAAGTGCAATAAAACAGGTACATTAATTTTTAACCATGGAGTTGGGCCAATAGTAATTGATCAAGTACCACGACCAAGTGGTCGCCCACTACAAAAAAAGAAGACAAAATGCCAAGATCAGTAAACTCAGTAGCCTCCAGGGCCCGGAGAAAAAAAGTAATGAAACAGGCCAAGGGCTATTTCGGAAGGCGAAAAAACGTATGGACGGTTGCCAAAAATGCCGTAGAGAAGGCCATGCTCTACGCGTACAGAGACCGCCGAAACAAGAAAAGAAACTTTAGGGCCCTCTGGATTACCAGAATCAATGCAGGGGCCAGGCAGCACGGGATGTCCTATTCCCAGTTCATGGGCAAGGTAAAAGCCCATAACATTGAATTGAACCGAAAAGTGCTTGCCGATTTGGCCATGAACCACCCAGAGGCTTTTAAGGCCATTGTGGACAAGGTAAAATAAATTGAAAAACTCACTCTTTTAAAAAAGCCCCGCAAAGTGTCGGGGCTTTTTTGTACAATCCTTTTAAACCCTATGGACCTATCCCAAATACGAATGGTCGTGACAGACATGGACGGCACCCTTTTAAACCCGAACCATAGGGTAAGTGACCTCTTTTTTGAACTGTTTGAGCAACTTCAAAAACGGGGAATCCATTTCGTGGCCGCCAGTGGCCGTCAGTACCATAGCATGGTAAGTAAATTGCACCCCATTAAGGAGGATGTTATATTCATCGCCGAAAATGGGGCGCTGACCAAGGTCAAAGACCGTATTTTGGATACATGCCCCTTGCCCAAGACCGCTATTAAAAATATTTTGCAAGCCGTGGCCCACGTACCTGGGGCGCACCCTGTACTCTGCTGCTCGGAAAAAGCATATGCCAATGACCTATCCCCAGATTTTGTCACCCTTCTCAAAGAATACTACACCCAGGTACAGGTGGTGCCGGACCAACATACCGTAGCGGATGATGTTCTAAAAATAGCCATCTACCACGGTGAGGATTCCGAAAAGTTCATATACCCTTCCGTAAGACATTTGGAAAGTTCCCTCATGGTAAAGGTATCGGGCCTGCACTGGGTTGATGTATCACATCCCAAGGCCCATAAGGGCCATGCCCTCCAAAAAGTAATGGCCACCCACAAAATTGAATCCCATCAACTTATGGTCTTTGGGGATTTCAACAATGATTTGGAGATGTTGGCACTTGCAGAGTACAGTTTTGCCATGGCCAATGCCCATCCCCAAGTAAAAAAGGTCGCTAAATACCAGACCAGTGGCAATGATGATTTTGGTGTGGAGAAAATCCTGAAGAGATTGATTGACCAACATAGTCCGTCGTCCTGACCCCGTATTAAAGAAGACAATTTTTAGTGTTTTGTTGTTCAAAAACTTATTTTTACACAACAAAATAATGCATGGAACCCATTAAAACCCTCTTTACGACCGCTGATTTGGAACATATTTCCGGGGTCAAGGCAGCCACAATACGAATGTGGGAAAAAAGGTATCAATTGTTCCGACCGAGGAAAGCGTTACGGAACATCAGGTCCTATGACTTGGAGCAATTACAGAAATTGTTGAATATCACCCTACTGATCAAAAATGGGCACAAAATTTCCAAAATAGCCCTGCTTTCAGATAAGGCCATTACCCTGACCTCACAGGAATTGATACATGGTAGGTTTAGTAATGCCAAGGGGTTGTCTGACTTAAAAATGGCCATGTACCGATTGGACCAAGATCTATTTGAGCAGTCGTATTTGGCATTGCTCAAGAAAGCGAGTTTTGATTCCGTATTTCAAGAGGTGTTTGTCCCATTCCTTCATTTTATAGGCCTATTATGGCAAACCAATTCCATAAAGCCCATACACGAACATTTCATCTCAAACCTCATTTCACAAAAAATTCAGCAGAACACCCGCTTACACCCCTTACCTGGGCAAAAGAGAAAAACCTTTGTACTGTTTCTCCCTGAAAATGAAATCCATGAACTGGGCCTATTATACCTGAATTATTACATACAGCACAAGGGGCATCGCACGGTCTATTTAGGTAGAAACATTCCCTTGACTGACCTCAACCATGTGCAAGAAATATTTCCCCACTGTGAAATTGTGGGCTACTTCACCCTTATGCAACCTGAAAAGGAACTTGTGGAATTCTTCGCCTCCATCCAGAAAAACTTTGAACGCCATGGAAACAAACTCCTATTCGTTGTACCACCGCCCATGGAATCCATGGATGTGACCTTTGGCCCCCAAGTAAAAGTGTTTACCCAGTTGAAACACATTTTAACATATTTTTAAGTAAATACTTACATAATTTTGTTTTGTAAATTTTTATTTTTACGAAACAAAATGAAAATTAATGTCATTGGTTCAGGGTTTTCTTCATTGGCCGCCTCTTGTTATTTGGCAAAAGATGGCCATGAGGTCGTTGTCCATGAAAAAAACGGACAGTTGGGAGGCAGGGCCCAACAGTTACGGGAGCATGGCTATGTTTTTGACATGGGGCCCACATGGTATTGGATGCCCGGGGTCTTTGAACGTTTCTTCGCCGATTTTGGTCGTACACCATCTGACTACTACAAGCTTGAACGTCTAGACCCAGCCTACCAGGTATGCTTTGAACAAAACCAATCCATTCAAATTCCCGGAAACCTGGAAGGGATTATAGCGCTTTTTGAGCGCATTGAAAAAGGGAGCGGTAAACACTTGACCACATTTATGGAACAAGCAAGGGCCAACTACGCCCTTGCAGTGGAAAACATGGTCTATCTCCCTGGTCGTTCCCCCCTTGAATTGGTAAATTTGGAAGCTTTGAAAAAGGCACACCTCTTCCTCACCAACATCAGAAAACAAGTGGGGAAAAACATAAAAAATGAGCAACTGCGAAGAATTCTGGAATTTCCCGTGCTTTTCTTGGGTGCCAAGCCCCAAGACACGCCGGCCCTGTATAATTTTATGAATTGGGCGGACTTCGGACTGGGCACGTGGCATCCAAAGGGAGGCATGGGCAAGGTGGTCGATGCCATGATTTCCTTGGCCAAGGAATTGGGCGTCACTTTTAGAACAAATTCCACCGTTCAAAAAATATGCGTTGACAACAATAAAAAAATCAGGGGCATTGAGACCAGGGAAGGCTTCATACCTTCAGATGTGGTACTGAGCGGTGCTGATTACCACCACACCGAATCCCTATTGGAGGACGATTCCCTAAAACAGTACTCCGCCCGCTATTGGTACACCAGGACTTTTGCACCGTCTGCCCTCCTCTATTATGTTGGGTTCAACACAGAAATACGGCATGTGGCCCACCACACCTTATTTTTCGACACTGACTTTGATGCGCATGCCCACGATATATATGATGTTCCCAAATGGCCCAAAAACCCACTGTTCTATTGTAGCTTTCCCAGTAAGACAGATGCTTCAATGGCACCCAAAGGCAAGGAAGCAGCCACCTTTTTGGTTCCCCTGGCGCCCGGTCTTCCCGATTCAGCTTCCCAAAGGGAACATACGTTTGCAAATATTATTTCCCGCTTGGAGAAACTCACGGGACAATCCTTGGAAGGGCATATTGAGTTTAAACGCGCTTTCGGTATCAAGGATTTTATAGGCTCCTATAATTCATACAGGGGCAATGCCTATGGATTGGCCAACACCCTTAAACAAACGGCTTTTTTAAGGCCAAACATTCAAAGTAGTAAAATAGAAAACCTTTTTTTTACCGGACAGTTGACCGTCCCAGGCCCTGGGGTGCCGCCAGCTCTCATATCTGGAAAAATCGCTGCCGGGGAAATACTAAAACGCATGTAAATGAAAGCTACCTACGATCATTTTTCATTTGCTGCCTCAAAAGCCATGACTTGGCGATACAGTACTTCCTTCTCCTGGGCCGTATCCTTATTGGACAAAAAAATAAGAGCGGACATCTACAATATTTACGGCTTTGTACGACTGGCGGATGAAATAGTGGATTCGTTTCACGGTTTCGATAAGGAAAGGCTCCTAAACCAGTTTGAGGCCACCTATGACAAGGCCAGGACCGATGGGATAAGTATCAATCCCATCATCAATTCCTTTATCCTGACCACCAACAAATATGACATTCCCGATCATTTGGTCAAAACATTCCTTCAAAGCATGAGAAGTGACTTGTTCAAAAATACCTATCAAAGCCAAGATGAGTTCAACGAATATGTGTATGGTTCTGCGGACGTGGTGGGATTGATGTGCTTAAAGATATTTGTAAATGGTGACCAAAAACTATACGAGAACCTAAAGCCCGCCGCCATGCGCCTTGGCTCGGGTTTTCAGAAAGTGAATTTTTTACGTGACCTTAAACAAGACGTTACCGATTTGAACCGCTCGTATTTCCCCAATGTGGATTTTGACCAATTGGATTCCCAGTCCGTACGGCATATTGTTGAGGACATTGAAGCCGACTTTAATCATGCCCTTAAAAATGGCATATTGAAACTCCCCAAGAATGCACGGTTGGGCGTATACATTGCGTATAACTATTATACAGCCCTATTGAAGAAAATAAAATGGTCTCCAGTGACACGGCTGAAGGAAAGTAGGATACGAATATCCAATTTTCATAAATTTATATTGTCCATTCAGGGATACATTAAATATAAGCTCTCTTAACTTTGTATTGCATGCAGGTACTCTTATATATTCTCACCACATTAACGACCTTCATTCTCATGGAAGCCGTCACGTGGTTGACCCATAAGTATGTCATGCATGGTTTTTTATGGGCCCTACACGAGGATCATCACCAACCCAAATACCCACATGTCTTTCAAAAGAACGATGCTTTTTTCTTCATCTTTGCGATTCCGAGTATGGTGCTTTTCTACAAAGGTCTGCAAGGAGGGCTCAACTTTTTATTTTTTGTGGGATTGGGCATCCTATGTTACGGCATAGCCTATTTTCTGATTCATGATGTCTTGATACATCGCAGGCTGACATGGTTTTCAAAGACCAAAAATCCGTACCTGATAGGACTCAGAAAGGCCCATAAGACCCATCATAAGCATTTGGACAAAGAGAATGGCGAATGTTTTGGCTTACTCTTTGTTCCCAAAAAATTCTTCAGAAAACCATAAGCAATGCAATGGTTATACCTCTTGCTGAACTTGGCAAGCATATCCGTACCCCTGGCATACTCCTTTGAAAAGAAGATGCATTTCATTCAGCATTGGCGACAGGTCTTCCTGTCCACGGTTTTTGTGGCCATCCCCTTTTTGATTTGGGACATCATTTTCACCAAACAGGGCATCTGGGGCTTTACCCCTTCATATAATACGGGAATCACCATTTTAGGCCTTCCCTTGGAAGAGTACTTATTTTTTATCTGCATCCCCTATGCCTGTATTTTTATGTATTATGCCTTTGCCCACTTTTTCCCAAGAACAGCCCTTCCCAAAAGAGCAGTCGCCATCATTTCCGTATTATTATTGTGTTTAGCGGGCCTTATGGTGGCCACACATCTTGGTAAGGCTTATACGGTCGTCAATTTTCTATTTTTCTCAGTGGTATTGTTAATGGGGGTGCGGTGGGGAGCAACAATCTTACAACGTTTTTACCTGGTTTTTTGCCTCATTTTGTTACCTTTTTTTCTTATTAACGGCATCCTTACGGGAAGTTTTATAGAGGCACAAGTGGTATGGTACAACAATGATGAAAACATGTCATTCCGTATAGGAACCATCCCCTTTGAGGATATTTTTTATGCTTTCAGTATGATTTTTTTGAATATTTTCCTTTTGGAAAAGTTCCTTTTGAAAAAGGGTACGACCTAACCTAATATCCTTAGGTCTTTTGCTTTTTTTTCCTCGCAGCCGGAAAAAGCACATTGTTCAAAATAAGACGGTACCCAGGAGAGGTAGGATGCAGTTCAAGTTCTGTTTTGGGGTCCCCTACCCTATGCTGGTAATCCTCGGGGTCATGCCCCCCATAAAAAGTAAAAAAACCTTTCCCCTTTACCCCGTGGATATAACGCGCCTCACCATTGACCTTGTTTTCCCCCAGTACCAAAACCGTGGATTTTATTTGTTCCCGTGTATAGGCCGTGGTCTGTCCCATAAACCCTTTTACCAAAGCCGTATGGTTCTGGCATAACATTGTGGGGACGGGGTCCCACTTGGCTGAAAAATCCATCAAGGTGAAGTAATCCACTTCCATGGGCACTTGTTTTCGTTTATTGGTCATATCAATACTGGAAAATTCGTATTGTAAGGGACTGCGCTCCAATACAAAGTCAGTGAAGGCAAAGGTCTTTCCATAATCCAACTTACTTTGATAGTTTGGCTCTGACGGATCCCCATCAAACATAGGCTCACAAATATCCACCCCATCAGCAGCCAAGGCGATATCAAAGCTATCCGTGGCTGAGCACATAGCAAACATAAAGCCTCCCCCAATCACATATTCCCGAATCTTCAGGGCAACGGCCCTTTTGGCCTCAGAAACCTTGGTGTAACCCAGTTTGGCGGCCAGTGCCTCTGCATCACTCTTCCCCTCAATATACCAAGGTGCAGCTCGATAGGCCCCATAGAACTTGCCATACTGACCCGTGAAATCCTCATGATGTAAATGTAGCCAATCATAAAGCACCAACTTGTCCCCCAACACTTCCTCATCGTAAACGGTCTCATATGGAATTTCAGCATAGGTCAGGGCCATGGTCACGGCATCATCCCAAGGCTGATTATCCTCCGGGGAATACACCGCAATCTTCGGGGCCTTCTCAAGAATGACTGATTCCATATTCTGGGATGGACTGGCAATTTCATCCAGAATGGCTTGTGCCTTGCCATCCGATAGCACCTCAAAGGATACCCCTCGAATTTGGCATTCTTTTCGCACCGCCTCCCCATCAGGCAATAAAA
>JBFOLQ010000343.1:0-4192 GCA_040830145.1 Flavobacteriaceae bacterium
ACATCCACATTTGCTACCGGCCCGCCTACCACCTGCTATGGCTTTTTGCTGACCCTTTCCAAGAATCTGTACTCCGCTTAAATTTAATAATTTTTTCATTTTGTACATTTTTACTTTCATCTTCCTTGAACCATTAAGGACACTCAAGGTATATGTCCATCTTCTCGAGAAAATATTTTACTATGTATTAAATCAATCCATTGTCCATTGAAAATCAAAGCTTTCAGTAATCACATCAATGGATTTCCTTTCCAATATATCCTCTGTAAAAAACGAAATGTCCCCGAGGTCGTACCCTTCGGGAATTTCCCGTCCATCCAGTAAGATCAAGGGCGTAAAGTTGATATCATTTTCGAGGCACCATTTCTGCTGCTCCCGCAAAACCCCATCATATATATGGTCTGGGGACCTTCCCCATTCCCTCAACCATTCTGCCAACGTTCCCTGCCCTGAATATGCTGCATCCAATGCCTTGTGGAAGCCCGAATCTTGGATATTGAACAATTCCGTTAGTCTATGGGCCACCTGATATCCAAGGTCATCCGGATACGCTACAGGAACATTAAACCGAATCGTAACCTTGATAGTTGCATTGTGTTGGAGCAGGACAGATTTCACCTTGGTATTGGCCTCCCTACAATAATTGCATTGGGGGTTCGTAATCACCACCAACTCTATAGGGGCTCCAGAACGACCCAAACGTATTTCATGGGGAAGCATGCTTGAATTGAACGCGGACAGCAACTCCTTTTCATGGTGTAAGGCCTTAAACACACTATAGTTTCTTTTGAGTCGAAACAAGTCCACCTTATAATCCTTCAAGGGACCGTAGGCATCCATATAGGGCTTCGCCCCTATCCATATCGAAAGACTGGTCATAAAAACGGTACCAAAAAGCACTACTTCCCATACCTGCCATTGGATGGGTTCTGGATGTGTTGCCACCACCCATATCGCCGTTCCCGCCTGCAACCAAAGTAAGGCTACCACCACCAAACATAAGGGGCACCATTTCTTGGCCACTTTGGCCTGGTAATATATTGAGTAAGCCGTTATGGGAAGGGGAAGCAGCGAAAGCAACACCAAGGGCATACCCAACGTTCCATACGTGGTAACGACAAACCAGGAAATCGCCATGCTCAAGAAATACAATAGGCTTGCATTGGCAAAATTCAAGGTCCCGAACAATACATCGGTCTTGGATTGTAATACTGCCGTACAATCGGTATTCTTCCCCATGTTGCAAAAACGGTCCAATGCCCCTGATCCAACCCCATGTTCCCTTCGTACCAAAAGCATCCCCATTGCAATGCCTGCCAGGGAGGTCAAAAAATGTAGGGTGATGGAAAAGTTGGGACCTGACCCAACAAACAAGTAGGCCATACCAACCATGGCCATAAGCATGGTAATTCTACCGACAACTGTTGCTTTTCTGCCCTCGGAATCATTCAATGGCAATCTTTTATACGCCCCTACGGCAATCATGACACCATCCCATACCTTCAAAAAACCTTGTACGTCCAGTTCTTGTTTTTTATCCCCTTCCCTAAACATCAATACACCATGGGACCCATTCTTTTCCACACAGGCATATTCATTTTGAACAACTGCCATGAACACAGGAGGCAATTCACTAAAGATCTTCATGTCAACAGGTACCTCTAAGGCCTCATTTTCCACCTTAAAATGGGAGAGCACCCCTGTTAGGGAATGAAGACTGGGGTAAGAAGGATGGCTCCGCAATTGAAAGTCCATTTCTTCCCAATCCAACCAAATGTGGTTCTTGGAAAGTACCATTTTCAGTACGTTAAAAACCGAAGTGTCCATTTTCTTAAACTTTTTGTGTATGATTCCCTAGCCCATCGCATAAAGTAAAATCCCCGACCCACACTTGCTAGGTCGGGGATACAAAGAATCGTTCCCTATTCCACAATTACTTTTTGGGATACTGTTCCGTTATCCGTTTCCAGTGTAACGATGTACATCCCAGGAGACAACTTAGTGTCTTTCCATTGCAATTGGGCCGTGCCATCTGTAGCGATTTCAAGGTTTTCAATGGCATACAGCAAGGAGCCATCCAATTGATATATCCCAAGTTTGGCCCTAGTCCTGGAAACCCCCTGTACCTGAAGTAACATCAATCCTTTATTGGGATTGGGGGATATCAGCATATCCACAGTCCCCACACTACCATAATTCCCCTTGGGCAGGTAACATATCTGTTTGCTCACGGAGCCACGGGGACAGTGTGCCGTTACTTTTAGGATAAAGCAGTCATTCTGAAGATTGGCCGGTATTTGAAAGGATGTGACCGAAGGTGGTAAGGACACAACACCTGGGAGGCCATCGGATGTCTTACAACCACAATCAATCTGTCTTTCCCATGGGTATGGAGCACTCACCGTGTAATAATCAACACCATATACAGGGTTCCATTGTAGGGTGGTATCCGTAATTTGGAGGTCCAAGGCCACATCATCCCCGCAGGCGGGAAATACCTCATCAATCAACGTACAGGCATCATCCGTTACAATTGTCCTCTCCGTGAAGTCATCTATTTCCTTTAGCCCATTACCATTGTGATAAAGGGTAATAGTATCACAATATGCCCCACATTCTGATGTAATCCTATGTATCACTGTATAGTAAAGTCCGGCCTCGGCCGCAAACGTTAGGGATAAAGGACCTGGGTCATTGGTCGTTGTAATGGACACCGGATCATAAGGTCCTCCCACAGGATTGGGACTCGACATCACAAACCATTCATGTTGGACATCAACATGGTGATATTCCTCAAAATCGTCCACAACAATGGTAGCCATGTTGGAGCCTGTATTGCCCGACAGGGAATACCCAAAGTCAGCATTGAACCCTTCATCGCAACATTCCAGGGTAAATTGCCGCCATTCCTCCACCCAACCACAATCAGGATGGTTTATGGCCAGTTGGATGCTATAGGTACCCGGACCAAACGTCACTAACGGGTGGGCGTTGGTGGAAAAGACCTCCGTGAGATTGACCCAATCGGGGGAACCGATAACCCATCCATTATCCGGACTGGTATTTTGGGACGCCACCGGAGCGAGGTCCCCGGTAATCGGGTCAATTTTCCATAGACTCATGTAGTATGAGCCCGTGTCCAAGATGGTACTACCATCCAAATATACATCCTCGCATAAATCAAAGACCGTATCCATTGACCCATTTGCATGGGCAAATTGATAGTCAAAACCATATCCCCCTTCCAAAGTAAACTGTCGCCTCTCCTCAACCCATCCACAATCAGGATGGTTTATGGCCAATTTTACTTCATAGGTAATCCCTGCTTGAAAGACCACCGGCTCTGTAGAATCGTTTTCAAATATGTCAGTTATGTTAATCCAGGTAGGATGGCCCTCACGCCAACCGTCCGACATTGTCTGAGGCATTGGGTTTTGAAGGGATAATTGAGTGGGTGGCCCCACGTCATTGACTTGCCAAATATCTAGATAATAGCTACCTGTCTCCAATGTAGCACTACCATCCAGGTATACATCTTCGCACGCATCAAAAATTGTATCTTCAGAACCATCTTCATGTTCAAAATGGAAGTCTACGACGGGTTCAGACGTAATGGATCCGGCTTCGATAAAGACAGCCGAATCAAATCCTGCATCAAGGACATCCGCAATGGCCATGGTCAAGGTATAGGTCTCACAGGGAATCAAATCAGTGGCCATGGCAGTCAGTCTGATGGTATGCCCATCATACTCTATATTTTCTCCCTCACAGTTGTCCACAAACAAAAAGGAATTGACCCCACTGCCCAACGGTTCATTCGCAGATGCACACTCTTCCGTAAACCCATTATTGACAGTATTGACAGATACCGGCATACCAGAGTCGAGAATCGCCAAATTTTGATTGCTCATATTGGGTCCACTTATAAAAAACCCAAAAACGTCGTTGAAACCCGAAAAAACGTACTCATGGTATTCCTCGGAAGCAAACACATAATCAAATTGTATGGTAGTGCCCTGGGGAACAATATCAAAGGAGAGTACACAGGCATCTTCGGTTTCTTCCGTGGCTATATTGTCAAGGAGCGGAAATCCAGGTGAAAAATGTGGAGTTGAGGTATTTTTAATGGTATTGGGCCCAGCCGCATCGGCCACATTTCCCGTCGTAAGCACGATGCCCCCTTCTATCCCAA
>JBFOLQ010000344.1:0-2126 GCA_040830145.1 Flavobacteriaceae bacterium
AGGTCCCTGATGGTCTTTGTATATAAATGGCGCCGGATTAGCCGGAAGCACCCCCTATGTACAAATCCTCCAATGAATCTACCTTTACGTCTGCCTTCGCAATGTATGGCCCTTGGGTAGACTGCTTATATGGCAATAGAATTTCGTTCTCAAAATCATCATAGGCGTTTTCCCTGTGTTCAAAGGAAATACCCAAGGGGCTTGGACCCAGGTTTTTAAAATAGGATGCACTTTCCGAAGGCATCGAGACAACTGGGGAGGTAGCATCGGCCTCATTGAATTCCACAATGGTATTGGCATTCAGGTTGAAACGCTGTTCTGTTTTTCCACTGGGCCATGTAACTGTGATGGTATCAATTTTTGAGGTTTTTCCCAGGCCAAAATGTGCTATATTTTCTTGGGCCGAACGATATCCCCTTACTCTCCGAATTTCCGTGAATTGTGATTTGCCTTGATGGGAAATCACAATTTTTGGATAGGATTCCGAAAGCAATCCCTTGGCCCTGATACCAATAAAATTTCCTTTCTTTAGCTCAATGCTTTGGTTTTGATAAAGAAAGCAATTTTGGTCCATGTTGTTGACCACCAAGTCCAGGTCACCATCATTGTCCAAGTCCCCCATGGCGGCACCATTGCTAAAGGTATGATCTGCCAATCCCCAAGATGTTGCCGATTCGGTAAAATTTAAATTTCCGTGATTTTCAAACAAAATATTGGGGAGCTTTTCAGATGGCATGTGATCATAGAGAGCCTTTTTTACCTCTAAAGGCACTTGGTTGTTATATGTGACCTTGGCCTCATACACCTTACGCTGCAAATCATTGTCAAGGGCATAGCGTCTATAGCCATTGGTGACATGGATATCCCGGTCACCATCCAGGTCCCAAGCCTGAAGGAGAACGGACCAACTCCAATCCGTATTGGCCATGCCTGAAGCTTGGGCAATAGTTGAAAATTGATTGTGTCCCATATTCAGTTGTAGGGAATTGTACATGTACTGATGGTGAAAGTTGGCCTTATTGACCAAATAGTCAAATCTATTGGTGTTCATGGAGGCCATAAGGGTTTTGGAACGCACATGATCGTTGGCGGCCATATCCAGGACAAAAATATCCTGAAGGCCATCATTGTTGATGTCAGCGATGTCCATGCCCATACCATAATATGATATTTGGTTGGTAAAGTTTTTTATTTGGTCGGTAAAGGTCCCATCCGCATTATTGATAAAAAGGGCATCCGGAATATAGTAGTCACTCGCAATGTATATATCGAGCCATCCATCATCATTAATGTCAGATACACTTATGCCAAGACCGAATATGGGTCTTTCCAGTCCACTTTCCTTAGTGACATCCACGAATTTGGAATCATCGTTTCTGTACAAATGTGAACTGTTGAAGTATTTGGTCTCATCATTTTCCCCGACCAATTTGAACAAACTTATGGGGTCAAAGCCATACAACTCGTTTTCGTTCATCACCAGGCAATCCAAATCCCCATCCTTATCGTAGTCAAAGAATACCGTCTGGGTACTTATTCCCATATCCGCGAGTCCGTATTCTTCTGATTCTTCGGTGAAGGATCCATCTTGTTGGTTTATAAACAATAGGTTCTTTCGTTGGAGTCTCTTGTTGGGCCCGCCTTGTGACACATAGATGTCCATCCAACCATCTTGGTTAATATCGACAAAGGTGGTTCCGTTTGACCATTGTTTGCCCACATTGACCATGGCTTTCTCGGTAACATCCTTGAAGACCATATCACCTTGATTGAAAAATAGCCTATTTTCTACTTGATTACCGCAAAAGAAGATATCCAACAATCCATCGTTGTTCAAATCCTCAATGCCCACTCCGGCTCCATTGTAGAAATAATCGTAATTGAAAAGATTTTCCAATGTGCCTAGATTTTCCTTAATATGATTGGCGAAGATGAGACCACTTTTTTGTGGAGGAACATTGATGAAAACTGATTTGTCTTCAATAGTGTTTTTTGAGCTGGTCCCATCATTCTTTTCACACCCGATGAGAAGTATTGAAAAGAGACTTAAGGTAAAAAGTTTTGGGATGTATTTATCCATGGTAGTGATATCAAACAAGCGTATAGCCCCATAATGTAGGGACAAT
>JBFOLQ010000345.1:0-3317 GCA_040830145.1 Flavobacteriaceae bacterium
CTTTGTGACCATCAGAAAGGCCGTAAAGAAAATGGCTTCCATTGACCGAATGAAAAAGGATGGTACCTTTTTGACCCTTTCTAAAAAGGAACGTTTACAAGTGGACCGTCTACGTGCCAAGTTGGAAAAAAACCTTGGGTCCATTTCCGATATGACCCGTTTGCCCGGCGCTATCTTTATCGTGGATACCATGCGTGAGCATATTGCGGTCAAAGAGGCCCAAAAACTCAATATTCCCATCTTTGCGATGGTAGATACCAACTCTGACCCCAGGGATATTGATTTTGTGATTCCATCCAACGATGATGCATCAAAATCCATTGATATCATCCTGTCGCATGTAACCGGTGCTGTTGCCGAGGGATTGGCAGAGCGCAAAGCCGATAAGCAAGCTGCTCCGCAAGGGGATAATGAAGATGCCGCCATGGAGGCCCAAAAGGAGGCTCCACAGGCAGCTGCCGAGGCACCGGCCGTAGCCGCTGAAGCAAAAGTTGAAGCCCCCGAAGCAGTTGAAGAGCCCGTAGCTGAGACACCAGCGGAACCTGAGACTGTGGTTGAAGAAGCTGTTGAAGAGGAAGTGGCAGCTGCCACCGAGGAGCCCAAAGCAGAAGCTGCTGCTGAGGAAGCGCCCGTGGAAAAAGCCTCTGCTCCCGATGACCTTACCAAGGTTGAAGGTATTGGTCCCAAAACGGCTGAAGCCTTGATCAATGCCGGAATAGCGACCTATGCCGACCTGTCCAAGACCAAGGCCGATAAAATCAAGGAGGTCATTACAGAGGCCAGCTCGCGTTTGGCCCACTTGGACCCCACCTCATGGCCCAAGCAAGCCAAAATGGCCGCTGACGGCAAATGGGATGAGCTCAAGGAATGGCAAGACAATGTTAAGGGAGGCGTGGAATAATCCCTTCTTTAAAAGTTTAACGATATCCCAATACCCATGTTTGGGACATTAATTTTGACATTTAAACACACATAAAAATGGCTAAAATCACTGCCGCAGAAGTAAATAAATTGAGAAAGACCACCGGTGCAGGAATGATGGACTGTAAAAATGCCCTCGTTGAGGCCGATGGTGATTTTGAAAAAGCAATTGAGATCCTTCGTAAAAAAGGACAAAAAGTAGCTGCCAAAAGGGCCGATAGGGATTCCTTGGAAGGAGCTGCCATTGCCAAGGTGAATGGGGACAAGACCAATGGGGTGATTATCTCCCTAAATTGTGAGACCGATTTTGTCGCCAAGAACGATAGTTTTGTATCCCTTGCCAATGACTTGGCCGAACTGGCCCTTCAGTACGATTCCAAGGATGCATTTTTGACCGCTGATTTCAATGGCATCAGTGTCCAGGAAAAACTGACCGAGCAAACCGGGGTCATCGGCGAGAAAATAGAAATTGGAAGCTTTGCCAAACTAAATGCCCCTTTTGTAGGTTCGTATATCCATGCGGGCAACAAAATAGCAACCTTGGTAGGATTGTCCAATGTCGTTGATGGTGCTGCCGAGGCTGCCAAGGATGTGGCCATGCAGGCCGCTGCCATGAACCCCGTGGCCTTGAACGAGGAAGGCGTGGACCAAGCTACCATAGATAAGGAAATAGAGATTGCCAAGGATCAGTTGCGCCAAGAGGGCAAGCCCGAGGAAATGCTTGACAGAATTGCCCAAGGCAAGCTGAAGCGCTTCTTTAAGGACAATACCTTGGTAAACCAGGACTTTATCAAGGATAGTAAGAAAAGTGTGGCCCAATACGTAAAGTCAGTGGATGCCGATTTGGAGGTTACTGGTTTTGAGCGTGTGGCGCTCGGATAAGTTTTGAATATATATATATATTCATCACATACAAAACGCCCTTCCCACGAAGGGCGTTTTTTTATTCTTTCAACCCTTCAATTTTTAGTTTTGTCCTGGTCCTATACGCTGCATCGCGGTTCAGGGCCATGGCCCTTTCATAATTGTGTATCGCCTTTTTTGAATCGCCACTTTTTTCAAATGCTTCGGCGAGACTGTCAAACACATTCCAGGAATTGGGAAACTCCCTGGCATTAAGTTCAAAAACCTGTACTGCCTTTTCTGGGTCCTTTAGGCTTAGCAACCAAAAATACCCCACATCATTGAGATGCATTTCAAAATCGTTGTCCCCAAAATGAGGATGGGCCCTAGTTTTTTGATATTCAGTTTCAAAACCACTATCATTCCGCTCAAAAGAGGCCCTAAGCAAGGTCTCAAATGCCAAATTGTTGACATCAACCATATCAGGGTCCACCAAACTCGCAATATGGTTTATACTGTTGTCCAGATTGTACCAATTTGAAAGTCCATTGGATAGAAAAATGATGCGTAACCCCTGCTTGGGAAAAACCCGATACGCCGTACATAGGGAGCCTGTAAAGCCATAGGATATATGACCGTTCACGTTATGTTGGTCCCAACCATAGGCAAATTTTTTACGGGATAGGGCATACGGGAAAAGTTCCCACATGGCATCCATGGATGCTGTATTCAATAACCTATGTCCATTGAGCCGTTGGTCCCATTGGATAAACTCCCCCATGGTGATGTTCAGTCCATTTTTGGCGTGTGCATAGTTCCCCTGCAAATACGAGTGGTCAATCATTAGGGTGCCTTTCTCAAAAGGGAAATAGGGGGTCACCCTATTTAAAACGATATCCCTTGAGTCCGATGAAAAAAACGTATGCTTCCCAAAAGCAAACTGGTTCTTAAGAATAAATTCAGACAGCGTTTCACCCGTGACCTTTTCGATTATTTTTTGCAACAGCCAAAAGCCCGTTTGATTATACCCATATTTCGCTCCTGGTTCAAATCCTATGTCCTGTCCAAAAATCTTATCCTTGACTTCCTGTTCTGACAACTCCCTGAAATCGGGGAGAGGGGCCATATCCGGAAGTCCTGAGGAGTGGGACAATAGATGTTTTACCTGTATATTGCCCCAACTGTCGGGCACATCAAAAACGTATTTTGAAACGACGTCATCCAAATGCACCTTCCCTTCCTCGATCAGTTGAAATATCCCCACGGAAACAATGGGTTTCGTCAAGGAGTAAAGCCTGAAAATTGAGTGGTCCGAAATAGGGACCTGGTGTTCCAGATTGGCCCAACCAACGTTCTTTTCATAGCGTATGGAATCATCCTTAATGATGGCCAAAGCCACTCCTGGAATCCCTTGACGTTCCATAAGATGCTCCACATAATCGTCAATGGCCCCATTCCTATTTTGGAAGTTGTGTATGGGCTGCTGCCCATGGCACAGCACCCCCATTACCATCAAAACTGAAAAAAGTGTTTTTCCCATCCATTTGTTGTTA
>JBFOLQ010000346.1:0-2113 GCA_040830145.1 Flavobacteriaceae bacterium
GCCCACCCCCATGAGGTAACGTGGCCTATCTTGGGGAAGAATGTCGCAAACCACTTCGGCCATGGCATACATTTCCTCGGCAGGCTCCCCGACCGAAAGTCCCCCAATGGCATTGCCCTCTGCTCCCACATTGGCAATATACTCGGCCGACTGGATCCGTAGGTCCTTATAGACCGAACCTTGGACTATGGGGAAAAAACTTTGGGAATGACCATACACCAACGGGGTCTTTTCCAAATGGGCAATGCAACGGTCCAACCATCTATGCGTCATATGCATGGATGCCTTGGCATACCCATACTCACAGGGATAAGGCGTGCACTCATCAAAGGCCATGATAATATCGGCCCCAATGACACGCTGTATTTCCATGACCGTTTCCGGGCTAAAGAAATGTAGGGAACCATCTATATGGGACTTGAATTTCACCCCCTCTTCCTTAATCTTGCGATTGGCCGAAAGGGAATACACCTGATATCCCCCACTGTCGGTCAAAATATTGCGTTCCCATCCCATGAACTTGTGCAATCCACCCGCATTGCGAATGATATCGGTCTTCGGGCGTAGGTACAGATGATAGGTATTCCCCAAAATGATATCAGGATCAATATCCTCCCTGAGTTCCCGTTGGTGTACCCCCTTTACGGAAGCCACCGTGCCCACGGGCATAAAAATAGGGGTCTCGATACGGCCATGGTCCGTCTGTATGGTCCCTGCGCGTGCCTTGCTTTGGATATCGGTCTGTTCCAATGTGAACCTCATACGTGGTAAATCATCTTTTTTGACCGCCAAAGATACATATATGCTCCCCCAATGCCCGTTAAGAAAAAAATAAAGTCGTTTTGGAAGTGGAAGGTTGGGTGATGGATGCACGAAGCTAGAGGATAGGTTGATCGAAGACAATGCGAAAAACAAAACACAATACAGTACCGAAAGTGCACAGTCTAAAACGTAAAGCCGGAAGAAGAAAGATGGTAGCAGAAATACCCATCAACGAGTAACGGGCAACGAAAGAAAAACACCATGAACACCCCGTTGATAAAAACTAATAACTGTCCCTTGATTGCTCCGAATGATATGCTACTTTTGCGCCGTTCAAGCATTATTTTGGAAAATGGCAGACATGGAAGCTTTGCAAAAGTTGGTAATACAAACCCGAAGGGATATCCTTCGAATGGTACACAAGGTAAATTCAGGCCACCCAGGTGGATCTTTGGGGTGTACCGAATTTTTCATTGCCCTCTACCATGAAGTCATGGAGTTAAAGGATGGCTTTGATATGGACGGTGCGGATGAGGATGTCTTTTTCCTTTCCAATGGCCATATTTCACCGGTATTCTACAGCACCTTGGCGCGTAAGGGGTATTTCCCAATCGATGAACTGAATACCTTTCGATTGATTGATTCCCGATTACAGGGGCATCCTACCACCCATGAGGGGCTTCCGGGCGTTCGTGTCGCATCTGGCTCCCTGGGCCAAGGCCTCTCGGCAGCAGCGGGGGCCGCATTGTCAACAAAATTGAACCATGACGCCCATTTGGTCTATTGCCTTATGGGGGATGGGGAACTACAGGAAGGTCAGAACTGGGAAGCCATCATGTTTGCTGCGGGCAATAAGGTGGATAACCTCATTGCCATTATAGACCGAAATGGCCAACAAATTGATGGGTCCACCGAGAATGTGCTTCCCTTGGGAAGTGTGGGCGATAAGTTCAAGGCCTTTGGTTGGGAAGTATTGGAAATAAGTAATGGGAATAATCTTGAGGCCGTCATCAATGGATTGGGTGAGGCCAAATCACGTAGCCATAAAGGAGCACCCATCTGCGTGGTGATGAACACGGTTATGGGTAACGGTGTCGATTTCATGATGCACACCCATGCATGGCATGGTAAGGCCCCCAATGATGAACAATTGCAGATAGCCCTGGCACAAAATGAGGAGACCATAGGGGATTATTGACCAAAGATGCCCCCATTAAAGGGCGTCCACGGGAATGAAAGTATAAAAACAACTTAAAAATACGCCCCTCCCTTGGAGTGGTTGGGGAAGGCAGATGAAGTACACAGACCAAGGACAGAAAGATACCAGAAGTGGTTTTGGGGCCGCCATGAC
>JBFOLQ010000347.1:0-8306 GCA_040830145.1 Flavobacteriaceae bacterium
CATTATGCCATGAGTTCATACGAAACAGTTGTGGTAAAGGCCCTGGAAGAGCAGCAACAACATTTTCCGCAATTAAAAATGGATACCTTACCGGCATTTTATGACAATGGGGACTATATAAAGGTACTGGCCAAGAGTATTGAAGAGGGCCTAAGCGGATTCAGCTACGACCATATCCTTTTTTCATACCATGGAATTCCGGAGAGACACATAAAAAAGTCCGACCCTACCAAATTCCACTGTCAATTAAATGATGTATGTTGCCATACCCAATCAGTGGCGCACCACACTTGTTATCGACACCAGTGCTTCATTACCACTGACTCGGTAGTAAGGCAGTTGGGACTTCCCAAGGAGAAGGTGAGCAGCAGTTTCCAGTCGCGTTTGGGTCGTGACCCTTGGTTGAAGCCGTATACGGATTTTGAGTTTGAACGGTTGGCCAAGGCGGGCGTTAAAAACTTGGCGGTGGTGACACCGGCTTTTGTCAGTGATTGTTTGGAGACCTTGGAAGAAATTGCCATGGAGGGTCAACATCAATTTACGGAAGCAGGGGGGGCAGGGTATAAACATGTCCCTTGTTTGAATGACCGTGATGATTGGGCCACTGTCATGGCATCATGGGTGCGTCAGTGGCAAGGAGAGCCGGCCCCGTCCCTTTGATTCCCCATCTTTTTTTGTAGGCAAAGACCCACTGTTCAATAGGGTCTTTACCCTTTTTTAAAACCCCATATGCCCCTTTCTTATTTATGGGATTATTTGTAATGGGTTCAAAATCAATAGTATTTGATTAATATGGCAGAAATGCCCATTTAGTGGGAAGAATTATTTCATAGGCATGCCTTATCTTGTCGTGGGAACACAAAAAAGCCAGTATTATGACACTTACTTTAAATGAAAGAAACCTTTCTTTGTTAGGTTATCTACTCATCGCCTGCTTGGCCCTTTTGGGGCTGCTTTTAATCTTTTCCGGTCTATCTGTCCTATGATAGAACCCGTTACACTAATCAAATGAATCAACCAAAACCTAATGAAAATGAAAACGTTCAAAAAACAAATCTGTATCGGCATGGTCATGGTATTGGCCCTAGCCCTAATGGGGTGTCCATCCCAGGGGGATCGTCAACAAACCCTCATGGTTTCTGAAGAATCCCAGAAAGCACTTGAGGCACACGTGATTTTAATGGACCAGGCCCACGAGCTGAGTGAACAATATAAAATGATGCGATTGGACACCATCAATAAATATTTGGGAATCAAGGACCACAGCAACTATTGGTTTTCACTGGACGTGTTGAAGGCATATATTGACTATGTTGAGAAAAATGCCCCGGAGGGAAGCCAAAACTTGGGAATTCGTATTTATAACGGGGTATATCCAGAAGGGTTTAGCAAGCGGGTTAGTGAGGGATTCTCCACGGTATACCTAGTGCCCACGGCACAACGTAAGGACGTATCAAATGGGTTTGCCCCCCAAAATAGGGTAAATGAGGACCTTCATATGTTGCTGGCTTTTAATTTTGGCCAATGTTGTAATTACTAGCTCTTTTGCAGTAGGATAAATGGATATAAAAAATCTTACATGGATTATTCGTTTGTTTCAGTTTATCGCTGCATTGATTGGAACCTTGACCAGGGATGAAAAAGATAGCATATTGATCAAACACCTGGTTTATTTTCTTTGGATAACCTTTTTCTTTGAAGCCTTAGTTGCCATTTTGGTTCAAATTCATGCGATTAGGACCTTTTGGCTATATAATGGATACATTCTTTTTTCCACTTTGTTCTATTTATATTGGTTTTACAATATACTGGAAGGCAAAGGCAATAAAAAGATGATAAGGGGAGCAACCGTTATTTTTCTAGTTGTGTGGATTGTTGATAATGTGACTTTGGATGAACAGAATCTTCAAAAGTATTCTTTTCTTACGGTGGCACTTATCACTATATTCTTTGCCGTATTAAACTTTAGGCAGCTTTTACAGAGTGACGAAACCATTAAAATAAGGGGAGGAATTGACTTTTGGGTTGCAGCTGGATTATTGCTATTTAACATGGGGATGGTTCCATTTATGCTCTTATCAACCTATTTTCATTTTAGGGACAGCCCATATTATGTGGTTACCATCATCGTCTTGAACCTTATCCTATATGGGTGTTACACAATCGGGTTTGTATGGAGCAAGGAGAAGTACAATCGTTCTTGATTATCTTTACCATAGTGGCCCTATGTATGGGAGTGGCTGTGGTGGTGCTTTTTGTATTGTTCCAACGCCGCAAGAATAGATTGCTCTTACGGCAGGCCCAAGAACGCCGGGATTATGAAAAGGGTTTGGCCGAAACCCAAATAGAGATTCGTGAGGAAACCCTCCGCAATATTAGTTGGGAGCTTCACGATAATATTGGACAATTGATGACCTTGGCCAAACTGCAATTACAGTCCCAAAACGGTTCGTTGGATTCCTCAGGGGCAGAGGAGACCATCAGTAGGGCCATTCAGGAACTTCGGGTGTTATCGCGATTAATCAATCCTGAGGCACTGAAAAATCTGAACCTTGCAGAGGCCCTGCAATTGGAGATAGAACGGTTTAACCGCCTGCAGTTTCTGGAAGCGGATCTTACGGTGGAAGGAACCCCCATATCCATTGATCCAAGGAACGAGACCATAATTTTTCGCATTTTGCAAGAGTTTTTCTCAAATACCATCAAACATTCTAGGGCTACCCACCTTTTTGTGGGTCTTGAGTATACGGATAAAATCATAAGTATAAATGCAGATGACAATGGAGTAGGGTTCGATGCGGATTCAGCGTTTTCTGGTATTGGAATCAAGAATATGAAGAGTAGGGCCAAATTAATAGGCGCCAAACTCGATTTTTACTCGGAAAAGGACAAAGGAACCTCCTTACAACTTACATACCATATGGATATTAAGAACAAAATACGTGCCTGATGCCCCATACCGTAGCCATTGTTGATGATCATACCCTGTTGTCCCAGGCCATAGCCGGATTGGTCCAAAGTTTTGATGGGTTTACAAACCTATATACGTGTAGACATGGGAAAGAATTGCTAGAGAAATTAAATAATCCAAAGAACGTTCCTGATGTGGTTTTGATGGATGTCAACATGCCGCAAATGAATGGCATAGAAACCACAATATTGCTTCGAGAGCGTTTTCCGGAAATCAGGGTATTGGCCCTTTCCATTGAAGAGGATGAGGGTACAATTTTAAAAATGCTACGGGCTGGGGCCAAGGGCTATTTAATGAAGGATACCAAACGGGAGGTGTTACAGGAGGCATTGAACGAAGTGGTTGAAAAAGGTTTTTACCATACGAATACCATAACCAGGATTTTGTTGGATGCCTTGAACCATGACCAATCACATCGCCACCTCAAAGATCGGGAAATAGAATTTCTTCGCTTGGCCTGTACGGAACTTACGTATCGGGAAATTGCCGAGAAAATGTTCCTGAGCCATAAGACCATTGAAGGATACCGTGATGCCCTCCACGAAAAATTGGGGGTCAAAAACCGGGTGGGATTGGTGCTCTATGCCATCAGAAATAAGATTTTTATACCCTAACTATCATTGCTTGATCTTATGGGCTTCCTTTAGAAGTTCCAAGACTTTTTTCTTGGGAAGTGCCGTTACGGTATGGCCGTCCCTCCCCTTCATGGTACTGGCGGCAAAAAGGGAGTTTATGATGGCTTCTTCCGTAGCTTCAATTACGGCTAGAAAAAGAGGGGTCATTGCCTCGTTGCGAAGGGTTTTTGTCAATTGCTCCCTTGTTGGACTATTATGGGGAATACGGCTGGTCTTGGCGGTGGAAATAGCGACAACATAATCACCACTGCCATTACTTGCGATTCCTCCCGTTCGGGCCAGGCCAAGCATGGCCCTTTTGGCCAAGCGTAGAAGGTTTCTGGCTCCCAAGGGTGCATCTGTCATTACAACGATCATGCACGAACCATCTGGGGAATATCGAAAATCGTTGGGGTAGTGTCCCAATCTTTTGCCAATATTCACCCCATCAATTTGTAGCACCCCTCCAAAATTGCTTTGCACCAACACACCTACGGTAAACCCACCTACCTTTTTGGGAAGTATCCTGGATGATGTGCCAATACCTCCTTTGTATCCAAAACAGACCGTTCCAGTACCGGCACCCACATTTCCTTCGGCCACCTTACCTGATTTGGCATTTTTAATGGCTCCCAAAACATTTTTTTCCGTTACATGGCGCCCCCTGATATCATTGAGATACCCATCATTGGTTTCCCCTACCACCGCATTTACCGAGCGTACCCCCTCATTTCCCTTTTGGTTCAGGACATACCCTATAATGGCATTTACGGCCGTAGGAACACTGAGTGTATTGGTAAGGATAATGGGCGTCTCTAGATTACCCAGTTCGTGCACCTGGGTATACCCTGCCAATTTGCCAAAGCCATTACCGATATGGATTGCAGCCGGAACTTTTTCTTGAAAAATATTCCCATTATGTGGTAGTATGGCCGTGACCCCGGTCCTAATACTATCTCCCAATACCAAGGTGTTGTGCCCGACCAAAACACCCGGCACATCCGTAATGGCATTAAAGGTCCCAGGGGCAAGTACCCCAAGCTCCATACCATGGTCTCGTGCACGGGTTTGTGCGTTGGTTGCACCATGGGCTAGGAACAACACAATACTACATCGGACCACTAGCTTGTGCATAGGATGACGCTTAGCTTCTTTCCTAAAAATCCCGATATTCTCCAGCTAGAAAAGCATTGGCCTCCTTCTCGGCAAATTGGGCCTTTTGGGCATCCCAATGCAGGGTTTGGTTTGGAAACCGACCAGCAATGACACCCAGCAAAATAGTCTCTGTCAGTCGACCTGCATACGAGAATGGGGCCGTGCATTCCGCTTTGCCCAAACACGCATCTACAAATTGATGGTAGTGCTTTGGTCCCTCAGAAGCATAGTTGCGAATGGGTTTTCCCATATTATGGGCTTTTTCCACTTCACTAATTTCCTTGGAGATGTCAACATATTTTCCCTTGACAATTTTCTTGGGCAACTGCATAAAGTGGGGTAACAATAACCTTCCCTTTTTGCCAATGAACATGGCTCCTTGTTCGGGCAACTCCCCTAGGCCTGCGGTTTTGGTTTCCAAGGATATTTTTTCCTTTACACTTTTTTCTTTTTGCTTCTTTGATGAAGCAACCAGATTTTTGGCCCCTGGCAATAGAAGGTCTTCATGGGCAAGAGGCATGCCGGGACCGTCATACCATACCCATTTGAGGGTCTTGGTTGTGTATTTGGTGCCAGGGAACTCATAAGTTACCGTATTGTTCTCTGGAAAGCCAAAGCCATTGGGCTCCCTACATTCATTCTTAATGGTTAGGGGGACATCCAATTGTAGTGCATTGTAAGGGGTATCAAAGATATGTACCCCCATATCGCCCAAAGTGCCACAACCATAGTCAAGTAGTTTGCGCCAATTGCCAGGATGGTAATATCCTTCCTTATAAGGGCGCTTCTTGGCCGTGCCCAACCATAGGTTCCAATCAAGTCTTGTCGGCACTGGGTCTTCTCCCTCGGGAGCACTGCCATTAAAGCCCCATGATTTGGGTGACCAGGCCCTAACGGTGTGTACCTTTCCTATAATACCTGATTGGATCAATAGGGTGGCCAGCTTGTAATCGTAAAAGGAATGTACCTGTATGCCCATTTGGGTGACCAAATTCCTTTCCTCGGCCATTTGGATCATTTTTCGGGATTCATCCACATAATGGGTCAGGGGCTTTTGACAATACACCGCTTTGTTGTGCTCCATGGCCAGAAGAGAGGCAGGGGCATGGGTATGGTCAGGCGTGGATACAATGACAGCATCTATATCATTGGCCATTTCCTCAAACATGGTTCGGTAGTCAAAAAATATTCGTGCCCCAGGGTGTAATTTATGGGCTCCTGCCAAATGAAGGGCATCCACATCACAAAGGGCCACAACATCAACTTGGGCGTGGGAGGAAATGTCACGTAGGTCTTCGCGTCCCATATTGCCAACCCCAATATGGGCCGTTCGCAGTCTTCTGTTCAGAATCTTGCCCTGCAGCAGGGAGGGGGCTACCATGATTCCAAGGGCGCCTGCCCCGCTTTTTTTGATAAATTCCCGTTTGTTCATAATGTGGTCAATTTAATTTTTTGATTTTTATGTTCTTGAACCAAATGGGACTCGAGTGGTCCTGTAGCCCAATGTAACCCGTTTTGTACTTCCCGTAATTAGGACTGTTCTTCCATTTATCCGAATTCTTTTTTTCCTGCCAGGCCGTGTCCCATGGAACAAAAGATAGAACTTTTTTACCGTTGAGCCAGTGCTCCACCTTTTCTGGTGTAAAGATGATTTTGGAACTGTTCCATTCCCCTACAGGGTGCAATACCTTCATTTCTGGATTGGCCGGATGCATGGCATAATCGGAGGCGGTTTGCTGTAATGGTTTTAGCTCATGGGGATTTTCAGTATAGCCCAGACTGGTGTTATAAGCGGTTAGGTCATGCATGCTGGCATAGTTTTCATCATCTATGAGTTGATATTCGGGAGCAATTTCCGGGATGCTCCCATATCCTTCCTTTACATGGTAAAAAATGCCGCTGTTTCCTCCTTTGGGAAGTTTCCATTCCAGATAAAGCTCAAAATTATCAAATTCAGCCGCCCCATAGATAATATCCCTTCCACCGGTATAGTCCTGTTCCAATCCCAATTGGGTGTCAAAGGTCAAAGTACTGTCCTTAATGGTCCATCCTGGGGGCAAAGAATCTTCATTGTAGGCCCGCCAACCCTCAGTACTGGACCCATCAAAAAGATAAATCCAATCATCTTCAGGGGAATTGAGGGCCACGATGTCACTGTCTTGGTCAGTAATAGGCGTTTTTGGAGCGTCTTTGCAACAAATCAAGGTTAAGAAGATTAAAAGAGGCAAGCTAAATTTTTTCATGGGTTTGTTTTTTAATTTTTCGATAATCACCAATTAGGGAGTGCTAAAAATATTCAATTCATATCAAAAATATCTAACAAATTGGATACGGTATGTTGACCCCTTAAAACATTTGGGGCCATCAGATTGATTATAGCAGAAATATCCTTGAGGGCCAGATTAAGGGTAAGGGAGGGTGTTCCATGGAAAAACAGGCCAAAATAGTTGCATGGGCAGCCCAAAATTCAATATCTTCACAACTTTCTAACCCCACATTAGAAAATGAATATATTCCCACAAGTCTTTACAGTGGCCGAGAAACTGGCCATTGTACAAGTCGCTGAGGCGGTAATCTTGGCTGATGGCCGTATACATCCTGGTGAACTTCGGGCATTGGGCGACTTAATGGCCCATCTTGATTGTGACCCCAATACCTTGGTATATTCGCGCCAGCTTCCCTTTGGCAAAGCAATGGAAATCCTCAGTGGGTTCCCTTATGAAAAAAAGCATGTAGTGGCCCATATCATGGAAGAAATGGCCAAAGCGGATGGATATGTCCATGAATTGGAGGTCAACTTAATTCGCAAGGTCTTTGAATCAGTTGGGATTTCTGGAAAGGGCCAGCGTGTGATTTAAGACGTTGCCAAAGCCCATCTTTTTTAATGTCATACTTACAGGCTGTAATAAAGGCCGTAGCGATAGGAAAACCATTTTTATGTGCAGAATGTAAGGATGTTTATCCAATATCTCCGGTCTTTTCAATTTTTCACTACATTTAAGACCGGCTAATTCAACACTCAAGAAAATGAAAACTTTTTTTTTCAAAGCCAGACTGATTGCCCTGGCCGTATTGCTTATCCCGTTCATTTCCGAGGCACAAAGACGGAAACGAAACACAACCGTTGCCCCGCAATATCCATCAGAGCTTTATTCAAGTTTGGAGTATCGTTTGGTGGGTCCGTTCCGGGGAGGTCGCTCGGCAGCGGTTACAGGGGTGCCGGGACAACCCAACCTCTTTTATTTTGGGGCGACCGGTGGCGGTGTTTGGAAAACCACTAATGGCGGTCGTTCCTGGAAAAATATTTCGGATGGCTATTTTGGCGGTAGCATCGGGGCTGTTGAGGTCGCCAAAAGTGACCCCAATGTCATATACGTGGGGGGTGGTGAAAAGACACTTCGAGGAAACGTGTCCAGTGGCTATGGCATCTGGAAAACCGAAGATGGCGGCAAGACCTGGCAAAAAGCAGGATTGGAAAAGAGCAGGCATGTTCCTCGAATTCGAGTGCATCCCACTGATTACAATACAGTATATGCAGCTGTATTGGGAAATATTTATAGGCCTAC
>JBFOLQ010000348.1:0-2587 GCA_040830145.1 Flavobacteriaceae bacterium
ACTTTTGACGCTTCTATTTACCAGCGTAAAACAAATGACCTGATTCTAGACAGACCTCTTGATCCTGCAACTGGTTTCACAGTTACTGCAACAAACATTGGTGAGATAGAATCTGAAGGTGTTGAAGCTGATCTTGGAGTTGAGTGGTTCAGAGCTAGCGAAGAAGGTGGTTTCAGCTGGAGAACCAATGTGAATTTCACAGCTTATGAAACTACTGTTACTGACCTAGGTCTTGATACTGACCAGGTTATTTATTCAGGTTTCTCTAACCTAGGAAACGCGGCAATTGAGGATGAGCCTCTTGGAGTTTTCTTCGGTAACCGTATTTTGAGAGATGACAATGGAGATTTTGTTGTAGGTGCTGATGGTAACTATGTTCAAGATCCTACAGATGGTATAATCGGAGATCCAAACCCTGACTGGGTAGCTAACATTAGCAACTCTATTTCCTACAAGAACTTCTCTTTAGGATTCCAGTGGAACTATACTCAGGGAGGTGATGTTTATTCATCCACTGTTTCTACTCTTCTTGGTAGAGGTTTGATTACTGAAACTGTTGACAGGGAGAACACATATATTCTTCCAGGTGTTGATGCTAGCGGTAATCCTAACAATCTTCAAATTAACAACTCTACTTTCTGGTTCAGCAACATACTGTTTGGTCCAAGTGAGTTGCAAGTATATGATGCTACTACGCTAAGATTGCAAGAAGCTTCTTTGAGCTATGCCTTACCAAGTAAGTTCTTGGACAAGACGCCATTTGGTGCTTTGACGTTCACTGTTTCTGGTCAAAACCTATGGTTCAGAGCTTTCAACACACCTAAAGGAGCAAACTTCGATCCCAATACTGCGGGACTTGGGGTAACTAATGGACAAGGATTTGATTTCATCAATGGTCCTAGCTCAAGAAGATATGGGTTGAGTGTAAAAGCAACATTCTAAGACTAAAAAAACTATGAGAATAATGAGAAATATTAATAAGTATATAGCAACAGCGGTTCTTGGAACCATGTTAGCAATGGTTTCCTGTGAGACTACCGAATTGGATCTCACACAAAACCCGAACGCACTTACCCCAGACCAAGCTAGTGCAGATTTCTTCTTGAGCTCTATTCAAGAAGATTTCATAAGGCAGTTTGAGGGTGATGCCGATTTTGACGCAAATGATAACTGGCAATCTGGTGGTAACACCACAGGTGATGGTTTCTTTGAAATTGGAATGGAACTTTCACGTGTCGTTAACATGAGTGGTAGAAACTATGTTAGTGCCTACCAAGGTTCGGACATGGATGATGAATGGATAAATGCCTACCGAGGTATATTGGCGGATATTAGAAAGATGAATCCTCTTGCAGAAGAAGCTAGTCTTACTCACCATATTGCAATTGGTCAGTTTATTGAAGCTTTTCTTATGGTTTCCATGGTAGACTTCTTTGGAGATGTACCTTACACAGAAGCCATTACTGCAGAAGGCGAGGCTAATTTCAACCCTGCTGTTGATTCCGGAGCTAGCATTTATGATGCAAGTTTGGCTCTTATAGATCAAGCCATTGCCAATTTCAATAGCACTGCAGCTGCAGAACCTGTAATTGATTACTACTATGCTGGTGATTATGAAATGTGGGTAAAAGCTGTCAATACCTTGAAAATGAAAATCTACATGCAACGTAGATTAGTTGATGGTAGTGCTTTGGCTAGCTTCAATTCCATTTTAGCAAGTGGAAACTACATTGCAGACACTTCCGAGGATATGATTTGGTCTTGGTCTTCAGGTAGTGCTTCACAACCTGATACAAGACACCCTAGATATGGAATTAACTATACGGATACTGGTGGTGGTGATTATCAATCTAACTGGTTAATGAACCTAATGGATACGTCAGAAGACCCAAGGGTTAGGTACTATTTCTATCGTCAGAGTCCAGGTGTTCCTGGAGCACCCGGAGTTGATCCAAACGAAGAGACTTTGAACTGTTCTTTGGAAACTCCTCCTCAGCACTACATAGATGGAGGATTTACATTCTGCTGGTTGGACAATGGATACTGGGGTCGTGATCATGGTGACGCAGACGGTATTCCACCAGATGGACTGTTAAGAGCTGCTTACGGGGTATATCCAGTTGGAGGACAGTTTGATGATGACAGCTTTGGCGAAATCGCTCTTGGCTCAGGATCAGGCGGTAACGGTATTAGCAACCTTTTGACCTCCTTTGGTGTTGATTTTATGATTGCTGAAGCTGCAATGGCCAGTGGAGATGTTCCCGGTGCTAGAGCTGCTCTTTTGACTGCAGTTGAAAAATCCATTACAAAAGTTCAGGATTTCTCTGCAAGCCGTTTTGCAGGCGCAGATGCTTCTTTTGCTCCAACTGCGGGAGATGTAACTAGCTTTGTTAATGCCGTAGGTGTTGCTTTTGATGATGCTGACACTAGTGGAAAATGGGACATTTTGGGAGAGCAGTATTTTGTTGCTCACTTTGGTAATGGTGTAGAGACATACAACTTCTATAGAAGAACCAATTTCCCTACTACGTTGCAACCTAACTTGGAGCCTAACCCAGATGTGTTTATTCAATCCATGTATTACCCT
>JBFOLQ010000349.1:0-6738 GCA_040830145.1 Flavobacteriaceae bacterium
GCTCCAAATCATCAAAGGCTTGGGTAGGCCTCCGTAAAATTTCTTTCCATGCTGACCTTTCAGGGTTAAAATACTTCTCCATAACGTTCGTCAATGGTTGTTCGTTACTGATTACTGGTTGTTCGTTGCTCGGTGTTTGTTGCCAGTTGTTCGTTGCCTGTACTTCATTTTCAATTCTCATTTTCAATTTATGCGCTATACGCTGTTCGCCATACGCGCCACGGTCGTTTCGTACTTCTTAATTCGAACATCCTGCTTCTACCATCGAGCTTCCAGCTTCCCACATCCCACTGACAATTTTCCATTTTCAATTCTCCATTTCTCAACCTTTCATTTTCCATTTTCCATGTTCTTGTTCCCTGTGGGATTATAGTACCATTTTTTCTATTGGGCATACTAAAATGCCTTCAGCCCCAGCTCCCCTGAGCGCATCAATCACCTCCCAAAACTTGTCTTTGTTAATGACCGTATGCACTGAGCTCCATCCTTCTTCCGCCAAGGGCAAAATAGTGGGGCTCCGCATCCCTGGCAATATTTCGATAATGGTATTGAGCTGTTCATTGGGGGCATTCATGAGCACATAACGGTTCTGACGTGCCCGTAATACGGACTGAATGCGAAACCGTAATTTTTGTAAAATGGCCTTTCTACTCTCGGTCAACTGTGGCGATACTGCCAATACGGCCTCACTTTTCAATAAGACCTCCACTTCTTTGAGATTATTCTTGAAAAGGGTGCTGCCACTGGAAACGATATCACAGACGGCATCCGCAAGTCCGATATTGGGCGCAATTTCCACTGAGCCATTAATTATGTGTATGTCCGCATTGACTCCATTTTCCTCCATAATCTTGGTCACTGTGTGCGGATAGGATGTGGCTATGCGCTTCCCTTCAAAGTCTTGAATCCCATTGTACTCCCTTTGTTTGGGGATGGCCATGGACACCCTACATTTGGAAAACCCCAGTTTTTCGGCCACGGTGATGCCGTCCCCTTTTTCGAACAGTACATTTTCCCCTATAATGGCAATGTCAACCACCCCATCCTTGACGTATTGGGGAATATCCCCATTCCTGAGGTAAAAGACCTCCATGGGAAAATTCCTGGCGGCGGCCTTTAATTGGTCTTTACCATTGTCAATGGAAATACCACATTCCTTTAATATGGTAAGGGAGTCCTCATTTAAACGGCCACTCTTCTGGATGGCTATTCTAATTTTTTCCATGTTGATTACTTTATCTAGGGTGGTATTGGCCATGCCCAACTACCAACCGTTAAAATTTTTATATTAAAAAACCCGTTTGATTGCTCAAACGGGTCCATATATTTTTGAAATACAACAATACATTTTCACCTCGCTTGAGCGCAGGGATAAAAATGATGGTGATGTGTATTTACGATTCTCATTATGGCTTCAAATGTACTATGAATTTTCGTTACAAAAAAGCCCATTTTAGTTATTTCCCAAAATCAGGGGCAGGCCGTCACCACCTGAACCCACTACCACTACTTTGGAATTAGGGCTCTCAGATAGTTTTAGGGTCGCCTCAATACCCTTGTCCTGTAATATCTTATCGGTCAATGAAGCACTCAGAATGCGGTTGGCATCCGCCTTTCCTTGGGCTTCTATACGTTGACGTTCGGCTTCCTTTTCAGCTTTTTCCAGTCGAAACTCATATTCCAAGGACTCTTGTTCCTGCTTCAACTTTCGCTCAATGGCATCCTTTATGGTAGGAGGTAATTTAACATCCTCCACCAGCACACGCTTTACATTTACATACTGGCCTTCCAATTCTTTTCTGACCTCCTCCAGGATTTCCTGTTCAATCACATCCCTTTTGCTGGAATAAAGTTGTTCCGGGGTATACCGCCCCACAACACTTCTCGCAGCGGCATTGATGGCCGGATCCAATAGTTCCACAATAAAGTTCTCCCCCTTTGTCTTGATCAAATTTCCCAAATTCTTGTATTCAGGCTCAAACCAAATGGTACCGTTGACGGAGACTTGGAGACCATTTACGGAAAGTACGTTCATATCATCTGAAATGGACTGCTGGCGTACCTTATGAATCAGCATGTCATTCCATGGGGCCACTATATGCCAACCTTCCCCATAAGTCTGATCGGTGACCACACCACCAGCGGCAGGACGAAACAATACTCCTCCCTCCCCAGGGCCAATGCGCACAACGATTCTTGTAATCAGTATAATTAGGATGAACAGGGCCAGAACACCCGGTACAATCAACCTTGGTAATTTATCCATAGTTTCTATTTAAATGTGTCCGTAGTATTTTCGTAAGAACCACTCCAACGCCAAGGCTATGGCAATGATTCCCAACAATAGTTTAAAATCGATTAAAGATACGATATTTTCCTTGCCTTTTTGAACGGGCACAAAGCGTTGGTCACTGGCCAGGGTATCCATTAAAGCCTCAATCTGGTCTGGATAAAAAACGGCACCACCAGAGCCTTGGGCCAAGGTTTGCAACCTACCAAAATCACTCGCCAATAGTTGGCGTTCCACATCAAAATCCAAAATGGTAAAGTTCCCGGATTTGGTATGGCCTTCTTCAGGAACTGTAACTGTAAAGGAATACGCTCCTGCCGGTAGATCGGATAGGTCACTTTCAAAATACCCTCCCTTTAGCAACATGGGCATTTCGCGATTGATGCCCCCACCATCTTTGCCCGAAAGCTTTAAAATGGGTGTGGTGTCAGGGTCAAAGACAAAGGCGCCATCAAAATAACTGGCCGAAATACGCGCATCCACACTCCCTTCATATACCGACTTATAACGGACCTCCAAGCGATTTTTTGATTTACTGTTGGCCAAATAGAGAAACAACTTACCGAATAGTCCGTCGAAACTTGAAAAATCCTGATCGTTCCTAAAGGTTTGCATACGCCATTTCCAAAGGCCCTCCCCAAAAATAAAGGACGATCGTTGGGGGCCATCCCCTCTGACGGAAATCAACGGTTGGTCCATGACCGCCCCCTTGATACGCGTACCCACCATGGTTTCGGCCGGTAAACTAAATTGAATTCCCCCGGCATCACTGTCCAACGGGGGGAAGCCAAGAAAATCATATTCGGAAATATCAAATCTTGAAAAATCCGGTATGGATACCGGGGATACTTCTTGAATGGGGTAATTGGTGGCCGTTGTCAGGTCCTTTTCCACCTGGTTCAAAAACCGCCAATCGGTATGGGTGCCCGCCACGACCATATAACCGACGCCCTTTTTTTTCACGATATCATAGACCTGTGCAAATGCGGTATTGGGTTGGTAGAGTACAAAAAGATCGGCATTTTCCAACGCACCGGGTTCCACCGGGATTTCATGAATGGTCAGCGTTCGCTGCTCATTACTTTCCACAGCTTTTTTTATAGCCCCAATATCGGGATGCGACATGGCCGTAACCAGGGCTACCTCGGTCTTCTCGTCAATGACCTCCACCGATACATTTTTTTGATTGTTGGCACCATTCCGCTCACCTTCAAGGGAGAACAGCTGCACCTTTATGTTTCTTTGTCCCACTTGGGAGGCCTCCAAAAAAGTCTTGATCACCTGTGATCCCTTTGTCTTGGAGAAAGATAGGTTTTCACCATGGACCTTTTTTCCGTCCATATAAATGGAAAAGGGTCCGGACAGGGAACGGTCCCCCATATAGGAAACATATATTTCAATGGGAAACTTATTGTTCAAAAATGCATAGGTGTTCACGTTCACCCTATCTATCCTAAGGTCTTCATACCTTGTGGTGTCTCCCATGACAATGGGATATATGGGTTGCTTTCCATTTGACCCAAAAAAGCTATAATCCGTACCATAGGTCTGATTCCCATCACTTAGAAGGACCACAGTACTATTGCGGCCCATGCCTACAGGCTCCACAGATGACAGGGCTTGACGAATATCTGTTCTTTCCGCTGAAAAGTCAAGCTCGTTCAATGGACCGATATCCTGTCCAAATTGAAAGTCCACCCTATCAAACCGTTCCTGAATTCCTGCATTTCCCCCAAAAGCATCCAAGAGCGACGTAAGCTCACTCCCGTACTCCCTCATGGAAGAGGAGTTATCCACCAAAACAAGCAATTTGGTCTTTTCTATGTAATACTCAAATCGCGAGAACTTGGGGTTGACCAAGAGCAACAAAAGCCCAAAAATGGAAACAAAACGCAAACACACTAGTAAAAGTCCCCTGACCTTGTGGTTTCTATACCATGAAAGGTACTGGAACCACGCCAGACCAAAGGCCACTGCCGCCGCTAAGAGTATCAAAAGTATGGTCGTAGTCGTCATCCCATGGGCCATGTAAAAGTATCGAGGTATCCCTTGGGTCAAGGGCACAAAGAGGCAATCACGTTAGCATGCCCCCATCCACATTCAACACTTGGCCCGTGACATAGCCCGACAGATCTGAGGCAAAGAACAAACAGGCGTTGGCAATATCATCAGGGGTACCTCCCCGTTTTAGGGGGATACCATCCCTCCAGCCCTGTACCGTGTTTTCATCCAATTTTTGGGTCATTTCAGTCTCGATAAAACCAGGGGCAATGGCATTGCAGCGAATGTTTCTAGACCCCAGTTCCAAGGCCACCGATTTGGTAAACCCGATCATTCCCGCCTTGGAAGCCGCGTAATTGGTCTGCCCTGCATTTCCCTTGACACCTACCACACTGCTCATGTTGATAATGGAACCCTTTCGTTGCTTCAAAAAAGTACGCTGTACCGCTTTGGTCATATTAAAGACCGATTTAAGGTTGATCTCTATCACCGCATCAAAATCAGCTTCCGACATACGCATTAAGAGATTGTCCCTAGTGACCCCGGCATTGTTGATCAACACATCAATTCCATCAAAATCGGCCAATACATCGGCCACCAATTTTTCTGCCTCTTCAAAACTTGCGGCATTGCTTTTATAGGCCTTGGCAGTAACACCTAAGTCCCGTAATTCATTTTCGAGTTCCTTGGCCGGTCCTTCACTGGAACTATAGGTAAAGGCCACATTGGCCCCGTGTTCGGCAAATACCCGGGCAATGCCCTTGCCGATTCCCCTACTCGCTCCGGTAATGATGACGTTCTTATCTTGAAGAAGCTTCATAAATCCTTTATTAATTGACTATTGATTTGACAAATATATCCCAAAAAGTCCACCCGGCCGCATAACTCACAAGAACCTTATCCCCACAAATCCAAAGGGAATCAAGGAACGAAGAAATTACGCAGGGAAGGGATGGCCACCAGTTTATAATGGTGCTTGCCCACTTCCTTATAATGTGTGGTTTGCCCCAAAAAATCATATCCACTTTTCAACAGGTTTTGCTTACATTTACTTTTCCTTCAAACCAGGACAGTGGGATACTTCCATTGATCAAGGTGGTCCGGTGGCCGTAATTTGCAACCCCAACCGGGCACTACAAACACCAGAAGGCATTTATAGTTATGGCAATGACAATCAATCATATTCAATAGTGTACTTTCTTGGGCTAGACATTGGGAGTTCCTCCGTGAAGGTAGCATTGGTAAACGCCACCACGGGAAAAAAGGTGGGTGTGGTACAGGAGCCCCAGAAAGAAATGTCAATCCATGCCCCCCAAAAGAACTGGGCGGAACAAGCACCCGAAGATTGGTGGAAATATGTCTGTAAAGGAATTGCGCATATCAAGGAAGAATATGCCATTTCAAAGAATGAAATTGCAGGTATCGGGATATCTTACCAAATGCACGGACTAGTCATAGTGGATGCCCAAGGTAGCCCGCTTAGAAAATCCATCATATGGTGTGATAGCCGGGCCGTGGAGATAGGAAACAACGCCTATAGTGAAATAGGGCCAAAATACTGTGAATCGCATTTATTGAACTCTCCCGCCAATTTTACCGCATCCAAACTACGATGGGTACAAGAGAATGAACCGGAGCGTTACGGTAAGATCCACAAGTTCATGTTGCCCGGTGACTATATCGCCTACCGGTTTTCAGATACCTTCACCACCACTGTTCCCGGTCTGTCAGAGGGAATCTTTTGGGATTTTAAGACGGATGCCATTTCTGAAAAGGTAGTGTCACATTTTCAGATAGCACATGGTTTGTTCCCTGAAATCGTCGACACTTTTTCACCCCAGGCCACCGTTTCCCCAAAGGGTGCCAAGGAAAGTGGCTTACTTCAAGGAACCCCCATTTTGTACAGGGCCGGGGACCAGCCCAACAATGCCCTTTCCTTAAATGTTTTACGTCCTGGTGAAGTGGCCGCAACGGGAGGGACATCAGGCGTAATGTATGCCGTTACCGACGACCTATCCGTGAAAGAATGTGCCCGGGTCAACAATTTTGCCCATGTGAATTATGGCATAAATACCACCAAGAGCATTGGAAAGTTGTTGTGCATCAATGGAGCTGGAATACAATACAGATGGTTACTTGACAATTTGGCTGTATCCTCCTATGGGGAAATGAACCAATTGGCCTCAGCGGTAGGGATTGGTGCCGATGGGGTTTGCCTCATCCCATTTGGCAATGGGGCCGAACGAATGTTGCTACACCGGGATATTGGGACACGGATCGTCAACCTCCACCTCAATCGCCACCACAAAGGACATTTATGCAGGGCCGCCCTGGAGGGCATTGCCTTCTCATTTGTCCATGGGTTTGAAATTTTGAAGTCAGATGGTGTTATACCCACGGTAATCAGGGCCGGCAATGACAATCTTTTTAAATCGGACATATTTGCC
>JBFOLQ010000350.1:0-4238 GCA_040830145.1 Flavobacteriaceae bacterium
GCAAAATTTTCAAAGGGGAATCCGTCACAAAAGGGGATGAATGTAGAGCAAGAGCCAAGCGTCAAGAGGATAGAAAAGAGAGGATGAATATATTTTTCGTCTTATGTCTTTTTGATTTGGGTTTTAATTTTAGATTTTACTAAAAATCAATTACTTAACATAAATATATTCTTGTGAAAAGAACTTTTACCACAGCAACCATAGGACTGATTGTACTTTTGTTGGGAGCTACACAACTTCAGGCCCAGGCCGTTTATGAGGACGAGCGCTATGTACCTGAAACAGACCCCTTGGTCCTCCAAAAACTGGAAGAATGGCAAGATATCAAATTTGGGCTGTTGATGCATTGGGGACCCTATAGCCAATGGGGAATTGTGGAGTCGTGGTCATTGAGTCCAGAGGAATATGGCTGGTGCCAACGAAAGAAAGGGGCCAATCCGGATAATTATTTCCTGTACAAACAGGAATACGAGGGATTAAAGACCACTTTCAATCCCGTAAAGTTCAATCCGGATAAATGGGCCATGGCTGCCAAGGATGCTGGAATGCGCTATGTGGTCTTTACCACAAAGCACCATGATGGTTTTTCCATGTTTGATTCCAAGTACACGGATTATAAGGTCACTGATGCTGAATGTCCTTTCAGCACACATCCCAAATCAAATATTACCAAGGAAATCTTTGATGCATTCCGTAACCAAGGGCTATGGGCCGGGGCGTATTTCTCCAAGCCCGATTGGAACCATAAAAATTATTGGGATCCTTATTTTCCGCCAAAGGATCGCAATGTAAACTACGAACCGGAGGCCAATCCCGAGAAATGGCAAAAGTATGTGGACTTTACCCACAACCAAATACTGGAGCTTTTAACGGATTATGGAAAAGTGGATATTCTATGGCTTGATGGGGGATGGGTGGCCAAAGAGTCCAAGGACCGGATTACCACTTGGTATGATCGGCAATTGGCCAAGACCAACAATGCGTACCTAAAGCACAGAATGGTGAACCAGGATATCCATATGGATGAATTGGTGGAAAAGGCCCGCGAGCGACAACCTGGACTTATTGTGGTGGATCGGGCCGTACATGGTAAGAACCAAAACTATCTGACCCCGGAGAATCGGGTGCCCGAAAAACCGTTGCCCTATCCGTGGGAGTCCTGCATCATAGCTGGGGGCGGCTGGTCGTATTCCTTTAATGCCAATTATATGACGGGCCGTGCGGCCGTGCACCTTTTGGTGGATATTGTGGCCAAGGGAGGCAACTTATTGCTCAATATTGCACCAAGCCCGGAAGGGGAGTGGGACCAAGGCGCGTACAATCTCCTAGCGGAAATGGGGGATTGGATGAAGGTCAATTCAGAGGCCATCTACGGAACAAGGGCCATGGCTCCCTATAAGTACAATAACATTTGCGTCACCTCCAAAGACGATGAAAGTGTCTATTTGACCTACTTGGTGGGTGCCGAAGAGACTGAAATCCCTTCTGAGATTGTTTTTAAGGGATGGCAGCCGCCCCGAGGTGCAAAAGCAAGAATTTTGGGTGCTGAACGCACCAAATTAAAATACACCACTTCTTCAGAAGGGGTCACCATTCATATACCTTCCCATCTTGGAAAGCGTGTGGGCAAAAGTCCGGCTTTTGTAGTTCGTTTTCAGTAAAAATACGGTAGGGGCCCTCTAGGCTCGATAACGTTTTCGTTCCTTTCGTTTAGCCATGCAGCGTTGTTGTTTGTCGAAATACTTGCTGTAAAGACGAATGACTTGTCAACTTTAGGGGATGTTTTGATCTACACAAATATTACTAACTTAAAACGAACTAACATGAATCAAAAACTGAACTTTCTTTTGATGTTCGTGGCATGCCTGTTCTTTCAGGTGGCCATGGCTCAAACAGTATCCGGTACAGTATCCGATGATAGCGGGATGCCATTACCGGGAGTGAACGTGGTGGAAAAGGGCACCACTAATGGGGCCTCGACCGATTTTGACGGAAACTATCAAATTTCGGTGTCAGGTGGGGCTACCTTGGTCTTTTCCTCTCTGGGGTATGCCACACAGGAGGTCGCGGTCAACAATCGCAGCTCCTTAAATGTAACCTTGGCGGAGGATGCCAGCCAATTGGATGAGGTAGTGGTTACCGCCCTCGGTATCCGAAAAGAGACCAAGGCCCTTGGATATTCCTTGACCGAGGTAGGTGGGGAAGAGTTGGCCAACATTAAGGTTCCCAATGCCATTAATGCCCTTCAAGGAAAGGTAGCTGGGGTGAATGTATCCCAAAACTCCACGGGGGTGGCCGGTTCAAGCCGGGTAATCATCCGGGGCTCCAGTTCCTTGACGGGGAGCAACCAACCCTTATATGTGGTGGATGGTATTCCCATTGGGAATGACAACAACGGATCGGCCGGTCTTTGGGGCGGTTCTGATGGGGGTGATGGTATCTCAAGTATCAACCCAGATGATATTGAGTCCGTGAGTGTCCTAAAAGGGGGTGCGGCATCGGCCCTTTATGGATCTAGGGCTGCAAATGGTGTTATCTTGATTACCACCAAGTCTGGCGAAGGCCAAAAGGGATTGGGTGTTGAGGTCAGCAGCCAGTTGACCTTTAATAAAGTGAACACCAACATCCAGGACTTCCAAACAGAATATGGACAAGGTCGTTTCGGTAGAAAACCGGCGAATGCAGATGAGGCATTTGATATTGGTCTTTCCTCATGGGGTGCCAGATTGGACGGCTCTTCCGTTCCACAATGGGATGGGGTATCAAGACCCTACAGCTACGCTGGGAACAATTTTGACAGATTTTACAGAACGGGTACCACCTTTATAAATACGGTGGCATTGACCAGTGGGAACGAGAATATGAACTATCGTTTCTCGGTATCTGATTTGGATGCGGATGATATAGTGCCCAATTCAGGTTTCAATAGAAAAACATTTTCCCTGAATGCCAGTGCAAGAATGGGTGATAGATTGACCAGCAGTGTCAATGCTAAGTACTTTGTGGAAGATGGGAAAAACAGACCACGGCTTTCCGATGCTCCGGGGAACCCCAACTTTACAGTGGCAAACTTGGCTCCCAATGTAGATGTAAGCTTTATGGATCCCGGGACCAATGAGGATGGCACTGAAAGACAGTATTCTTCAAATACCTTTTCCCAGAACCCCTATTTTGCGGCTAATAACTTTAGAAGGGAAGATACCAGAAACCGTATCATAGCCTCCACATCCTTGCGCTATGATATCATGGATTGGTTATACGTTACCGGTCGTGTAGGGGTAGATCATTATACAAGACGGGCAACATCGGTAGAACCCTTTGGTACAGCCTATAGACCTTTGGGTGCCATCAATGAGGATGAAAGACGATATACCCAGATTGATAGTGATATCATTTTAGGGGGAGATTATGATGTGAATGATAAGATTGGCTTGTCAGCCTTCGTGGGTGCCAACAAGAACAGCATTGAAACGGAGAATTTAGGACAACGGGGAACCGATTTCATTGTAGCTGGTTTGGAAGATGTGGGCAATACCCAAAACCAATCTAGGTCCAGAAGCTACGGAAAGCGGAAAATAGGATCGGTCTATGGATCCTTGGAGCTCTCCTATGAAAATTGGGCGTATTTGACCTTTACGGGAAGAAATGACTGGTTCTCTACCCTATCGTTCCCTGGAAAGACAACCCCTAATGATGAGTTCTACCCATCAATCAATGCCAGTATTATTTTATCGGATGCCCTCGAAATAGGAGGTCCTATTGACTTCTTGAAATTGAGGGGTGGTTATTCCGAAGTGGCAGGAGGTGCACAAGATCCGTATCAATTGGCGCTTAACTATGAGATTTTTGGACAAGGCCATTTGGGCAATCCATTGGGTCGTATCAGTGGGGGACAGGTTCCCAATGCTAATTTGGTGCCTTTTAGTAAGAGTGAGACGGAGATTGGTTTTGACATACGAATGTTAGACAATCGAGTGAGCTTGGATTTTGCTGTGTATAAGAACCACACCCCAAATGACATTTTCCCTGTCGTTGCCTCTGTAGTTTCTGGATTCGGCAGCGCCCTGGCAAATTTGGGGGAGATTGAGAACAAATGGGTTGAGTGGTTGCTTTCAGTAACGCCATTTCGTTCCCAAGATTTTACATGGACTACGTCCTTTAATGGAGCCTTTACCGAAGGACGGATTATAGCTACCAAAGATGAGGATGGCCAAATTAACCTTGGATCACCAAAAACA
>JBFOLQ010000351.1:0-11224 GCA_040830145.1 Flavobacteriaceae bacterium
GATGGGGTGCCATCTTCGGTATAGGAAGTATCCACAATTTCCCACCCACTTGGGACTATTTGGGTAAGCGCCACATTTTGAATGGCATCATTCGAGGTGTTGAACACCGTGATGGTCGCGGTAAACTCCGTTCCCTGCCGTAGCCCATCCACGGTGATGGAATTTCCTGCCATATCCGAGTAATCGACACTTAGGTCCAGGTTTTTTTTCTGTACCAGTTCCTGGCCCACTGGCAACTTCCCATTCTGTACCAAGGTTACATATATGACGTTATCCTTTTGGTTAGTGATGGTAAGGGTCTGTTGTTTTTCCGCTGGAATACTGCGCTGGGCAATGGCCTTACTGGTTTTTACAGAGTGGGAGGTGCCGCTGATGGTATAGTCCAATTGAAGGGATTTGCCTCCATTTTTCGCTACCATCTTACCCAGGGCGAGTAGGGCATATGCGGTCTCTTGGGTACTGTACCAACGTTGTGAGGCCAAGTTTCTCGCCAATCCCTCGGCCAATTCCCTTTGCTGGGAATCGCCCAATATGACCATGGTCTCAAGTGCCATGGCACGGTTCCTGAACACGGAGCCATAGGTGTGATAATCGTACGTAGTGGGTCTAAAATCAATATTGGCCTTTTGAACCAATTGCTGGGCCACATCCTTTCTTCCCGCTAGGGCGTAGGCCGCTGCAAGCCGCCATTTGGCCTCATTGCTCAAACGACCCGATTCCCGCAAACGGTTCATGGCGGCCAATTCTGGCTGCTGGGCCAAGGCTAAGGTAAACAGGCGATAAGCCTGTACATTATCCGTGTTGTATGCCTTGGAATGGTAACTCCATTGCCGGGCCGCATTTTTCTGATAATTGAGCCAATTGCTCAAAAACGTTAAGGGCAATGCATATCCTTTTTGTTTGGCCTCCAACATAAAATGCCCGCCATAGTTGGTGCCCCAATCACTGGCACTGGTATTGCCAGGCCAATACGCCAATCCCCCATTGGCTATTTGAAAATCACTCAATCGCTTGATGGCTTTCTTGATATGCCCCTCTATTTTTTTATGTTGTTCATGGGTGATGTCCAACACATCGTTCATGTACAATTGGGGAAAGGCAGCTGAAGTGGTCTGCTCTATACAACCGTGGGGGTAGCGGATGAGGTATTCCATGCGTTTGGAGAAATCCATGGGGGGCAATGTGGAAAACTCTAGGTAGGCCGTGTTACTACCAGTGGTACCGTAAGGCTGTAAGTCAATGATGGTCCCTTGCCCGGCCTCTATGGTGTATAGGGTACTCTTGGAGGTAAAGGGATTGGGGTTTTCCACATCAATTTCCGTTTTGGAGCTTGCGCTTTCCCCGGCCCCGGAGGCAGTCACCTGAATGGTCTGGAACTGGGTAGTGGGTAGTACTTCAAAATCAAAATTGACAATTTGTTCCCCAACCGAGGCAAACCGTATTTGCTTGGATGCTGCGCCCAGGGGTTTGAGCGCCTTGCCCGCATCAATTTTTACGGTAACCTGTCGTACTTTTTCTTCCATGGCGAACACCGTAACGGGAATGGTCACCGTTTCACCAGGGGACAATTTTCTGGGAATGGAGGTCAGTACCATTAACGGCTTGCGTACGGGAACGGTGTGGTCAGTGTGCCCATATGCACCCTTGTAATTCCCAGCCACGACCATGGCGCGTACAGACCCCACATAGTTGGGCATGTCCAAGGTGTGTTGAACCTTATCCCCAGCCTGAAGCGTAAAGGGCCCCACATAGGATACAACGGGCTTAAAACGTTGCGCCTTTCTGTTTTTGGCCCCTTGGGCAATACCGCCACCCCCAATCGCATAGATATTGTCAACACTCACGGAATAAGCGCCCATGACATCATCAAAGATGTCAAAGGTCTTTACCCCTAGGGCCTGTTTGCTATAAAAGGCATTGTGGATATCCGGAGTATTGAAACGGGTGAGATCTAGCAGGCCCTCATCCACCACGGCCAAGGAATAGGTCATGGGCCTACCATTTTGCTCGGAAACCGAAATGGTATATGGGGTTTCGGGTTTCAGTACGTTGGGCATATCCAATTGGGGTTGTAGTAGGGTGGTTTCGTTAGTTACCAAAATGGGCACAACGCCATATAGCCGTACGGGAAGATCGTTCCCCATTTTTCCATGGGGCTGCAATAAGGAGATGTTGACATAGGCATTGGGAGCCATTTCCGGTGTTATCGGGATTTTGGTAACGGTCTCCTTGGCGTTGGTCCCAACCCATTGGGTAGAGAGTACTTCAGAACCATTTTCAATACTGATCAGGGCGCGGGCCCCTTCATCGGATGGAAAGGTGATTACGGCTTCCTCTCCCACGGAATAGCGGTCCTTATCCGCAGAGAAAATCAATATTTTGGAGCTTTCACTATCATTTGAAGTGGGTCTTTTCCACCAATTTTTATAAAAATAGGCAATGCGTCCCGTGGCATGGCCTGAGGCCTCATCAATAACCCGAATCAAGAATCGGCCCCCATCCCCATCGGGTACCGTAACCGAAAAAAGACCTTTTCCTCGATTGTCGGTGGTCACGTTGAATGACTTGTACGGCTTATGTAACGTGGCATTTTCGTAACGGGATAGGTTGTCATCGCCCCGGTTCCACCACCACCGCCATTCAATCTTAAAGAGTTGCACCTTTACCTTTCTGTTGGCCGTGGCCGTTCCTTGGGACGATACCGTAGCAATATCAAAGGAATACGATGCATCGGTATGGTACGAACCATACTGTACGGGCTTGGGAGACCGTAGCCCCACAAAATGGTCATAGGGGGCCAGTTTTTTACTGAATACATCAATACTGAAGTCCCCCCCGTTCTCATATACCTTGGTGGTGAACGTGGCTTTTAACATACCGGGTGCTTTTTGCCCGATATTGATTTTCTTGTCAATACCAATGGTGCCCTTATCCGATAGTTTTCCGGAGAGGAATTGTATTTCCGTTTCCTCAAAGGTCCTCACGGGATCGGTGAAGGTATAATTTTCAAAGCCTTCAAAAGCCATTGGATGGTTTTGCAGTTTGGCATTGATGTCAATCTTAAGGTTACGGGCAGGAGCGCCATGGAGCCACGTTACCTCGGCCTTTCCGGTACTGTTCTTGTTGGCGACCAAAATCGTTTCGTCAAATCCGAAATCCACTTTTAAGCGATTGGGTTTGACCGTGGCCACCTTTAGCGATTTGTTGAATTGGGCCCCGCCCACAATAATTTTGGCATTCCAAGTACCTGTGGGGTCAGTGGGTTTTGTCTCTATGGGGAAATAATAAAAATCACCTTGGTTACGGGCTTGCGCTTGTGGCCCGTTCTTTGACAGAGTGGTACGTTTTGTCAATCTTCCACGGGCATCGGTGACTTCCAGTGTAACAGGATGGTTTTCTGGAAGGGGATTGCCCTTGTCATTCAACACAAAGGTAAGGTGGATTATGTCCCCTGGGCGGTGTACTCCCCTTTCGGTATAGGCAAACCCTTGCAGCCCTCGCTGCAACTGTGTTCCGGACACCTCAAACTTGCTCAAGGAAAGGGCATTGCCATCCTGCAGTTTTAAGTAGGCAAAATTAAGGTCGCGTTCTGCCACGGCAAAAGCTACGGCCTTATCACCGTCATAGATGGCAAAACCCTCACCATCAGTAGTGGTTTCCCCCAAAAGCTGTTGTTGGTAATTGTACAGCTTGATCTGGGTATTTGGTTCAGGCTGGGCCGTACGTAAATTGGTGGCCACAAAACGGTAGGAGTTGTTGTCACCCTTCTTTCCAATCAAGGCCAGGTCGCTTCCCAATAGATGGGTGGTGACCAACCGATCTTGGTTGTAGTAGGCGGAGTGGCATGGATTGTCGCGTTGTTGCCAGTTATGGGTGTATCTACGCCAGGAATAGATTTCATTGTCCCAATAGCGTTCCTCCCTAATATCTTCGAGATCATCGGCTCCCGTATCGGTATACGCTTCCTCCCCATAACCATAATCATCGTAGTAAAGGTCTTCCTCGTAATGGGTGTCTTCCCCATCTTGACCTGCCAATGTGTTGTTGCCACAATCGTAGAGACTATGTTCTTTTTTAAAGCTGAACTCTACCCGATAGAGTGCGCCTGGATCCATTTTTATCATTTCGGAAAGGTCTAGGGCATGGGCCGTCCAATTTCCAGTGTTTTTAGTGCCCTTCGGAATAAGGGGCAGTACTTTGTGCGCAATGCGGCGACCTACCCGTCTGATGTCAGAGCCATAGCCTACCCCGAGTTGGTTGTTCTGTAGGTACTGCAACATATTGTTTTCAAAAACCTTGATGACCCTTACCTCCACGGCCGATAGGTTAACAGCCTCGAAATAGATGGGAGTGGTATGGGCACTGGGCAATATGGTTCCCTTGGAAATCATGCGTACCCCTGGTTTCAGCTGTTCAAATGAGACATTGGCGGAAAAAGGCTTTTTGAGGGAAAAACCGTATTCGCTTTTGATGCCCTGGTGAATGGTGACATTGACCAACCCTGTAATGCGGGTGGAGGGGAATACCTTCAATATATTTCCGTTGACCTCGTACCGAAGGTGTTCCGCATTTTCAATGGTGACCAGCCCTGCGAAGTTTTGTTGGGGTTTTAGTGGTTCGGAAAAATTAACGGTCAAGGCCGAATGGGCCGTGCCGGACGTTTTGAGGTCAACGACCACGAACTTGTTGAGCCCCGGAATGGTGATGTTCTCAGTTCCCTTGTTTTCAATATCCAGCGCACCCCCATCCCACGAAACGGCAATTTCCGTGTCCTCGGTCTTACGTTGGATGCTATCTATTTTAAAGGAAAAAAACTGGGCATTTTCTGCTGTTTTCTCCCAGACAACAGTGAGGTTTGATTTATTTTGGGACACCGAAAGGATGTTATCAATGTCCTTGGCCGAAAGTACATCAGAGGCTTCCACGGTCCCGGTCAGGTATTGCCAATTTTTATCGTAGGACTGTAAATCGCCCAATTGGATCCTAAAGTTGGGGGCTAGGGTCTTAAAGGCAAAGGAGAAGGATTCAAACCCTTTTTTGATATCGGGAAAGAATTTGTCCAAAAGCACGGTCACCTTGTATTCGGTATTGGGCCTTAAAAGCGCAGCGGGTTGAAAGACAATATTGCGCCCATCCTCAATGGCCCATTTTCCATCCAAGGACGGCTCCACGTCAAAATAGTCAGCAGGGAGTTCCTGTGTAAGTTCAAACGAATCGGATCGTTGCGCCAAGGTCACCATTATGGGGGTGGTGATACTTTGCACCCCCTGCGTATGGTAACTTACATATTCCTTGAACTCAAAAAGGTTATCGGTCTCTTTTTTTGGTGTTTTTTGGCATGAATGCATAAAAAGGACCAGGAGTAAGGCCACAATGGGATGGATTGACTTCATAGTGGGTAGAACGATAAACGGTTACACTTGATGTTCTCCTAAGCAAGATACTCAGAAAGGGGGAGAAACGGGAAAAGATTTTCCACAATGCAAGTGAATTTTTTTCCCGTTCCTTTCCCGGTTTTGGCAACCCATGGGGGCAGGCCATTTTTAAGGCATATGTTCGTGTGGCCGTTGGAAATTCCACCATGTGAACACACTGTTCACAAAGGGGGTATTGGTACGTTATGTACTAGTGATCGGTTGTATATTGCGTCGATGGATAAAGTAATGTACCACAGCTAAATTCGGCACCCAACTTAACCAGGCCACTATGGAATAGGCCAAACTGGCATCCTCTGTCACCAAACCTAAAATGGGCAACCAGATTCTCAGGGTAACTGCGGAGAAACAAACCGCATAACTATATATCATAAAGTCTTGATGTTTTTCAATATCCCCCTTCCTAATGGAAGTATAGGCAAAAAGAGTGGTGGTCAACCAAACAATCCCACTTAGGGAAAAGCCAATGATATTATTTATACCACCGGTGGCGAATTGGGCTATGTAAATGCCACATATGCCACTTACCAAAACTGATAGCACGTATATTTTTCCAATGAGCCTGTGAAGCGTTATTCTTTTTTTTCTGAGTTTGGGGCTGAATTGTGTCCATCCGACCAAAAGGGAAACCCCTCCCAATACAATGTGTCCATAGAAGGCAAAATTCCATAGAAAATCATGTAATAATTCTGGGCTTTTTGTGGACAATAACCCAAAATGTCGGTCTATCAAAAAATAAATTACCGGGTATACCCCAATCAAAGTGCACAGGATACCGAATATCCCCCAAACACTGTTTTTTATAAATCTATTCATCTTTTATGGTTTTACTTGGTAGTGTCAATGGTAAGGAAATGGCGTCTGGCCACTTCTGATGTAATGGCAGCCTGAATGGCCATGTTCAATGGTATATTTTCAATTTCTCAGCTGATGTGCCTTTACAATCATTTCTACAGCTTTGTCATTCCCGGGGTTGAGGGATAGTGATTTTGCATAATGGGTTATGGCATTGTTCCAGTCATTATTGGCAAAATAAGCTTCCCCCAGACGCTCATGTAGATTTGCATGATTGGGCATTAGCGATACCCCATATTGAAAGACCTTTATGGCGCCAGTGGGGTTTTTGATGTTATGCAGCCATTCATAACCCAAACCGTTAATAATGTTATCTAGGCCATTGTCCAAAAATTCTTGTTCCGATATATCAGCATCCCCAAGAAACTCCTCTAAAAATAAGGTTGGGTGGCCTGGGTCGTTATATTTTCTGTAATGGGCATGACCTATGGATTCTTTTGGGAAAAGATCGGCAATCATGGTACGGTGATTTCCTTTTTTCATTTCGTCCCTTAAATCTAATTCTATGAAGTTGGAAAAATCATGAAAAAGATATACCCTAATGGTAAGCGTATTCAAATCATAAACAGTGGAATACTGCGTAGGGGCCAATCCTGACTGGGCGAAGTGCTCCATCGCTTCGGAACAATAGCCCAAGGTACTTTCCATATCAGTGGCCTTTATATAGCTTCGTCCCTTTTGATAGTAATCCAATCGTACTTCGTCAACGGAAGCTACTTGTGAATAGTAGAAATTGGAAAAGGTTTTTTCATCTTCGTCCCCTATGAACATTTCATCCCCTTCAACGATAAGATAGGTGCCAGACCTATCGACCAACACAATCTGGCCATCTACGAGCGAACTTAGGTTGATGGTCTGTAAATAGGACCGAACCTCTTCAACGGTCACCATGGTCTGCATTACGTTTTTTAACGCATCGCCAATTGGGATTTCCAATTTTCCTTTGGTATTCCGTACTTCCAAATAGGGTTCCCAAAAACCATCGAACATCAACCCTGCTTCATTGATGGCCCCTTGGGCGAAATTGTCCAAAAACCCCATATACATTACCCCAAACGTGTCCTTATCTCCTATTTCAAACCAAAACTGGCCATTGGGACTGTACCAATCCTCATTGTTGCCTACAAGGGTCTTTCCGTTTTTGGTCAGTTTGTACATGCTACAAGCATTGCTTTCCATGGAAAAAGTGGCAAACAGTATCGTTAAAAGCACCACAGGTGTTTTTTTGAATATCATTTTATGAATTTTTAATTGAGTTTAACTGGGACAATCCATACTCCCTTTTAAGGGTGATTGTGCTCTTTCACCATTTGGTTCCCCATTTCATGGATGGGAATTCAAGGGTGTTACGAGTTCATGGTGTCGCACCATTTGAACATATGGGCATAGAGGGTATCCATGGATTGTGTCCTATCTTTTCGGTATGTATCCAGGAGTTCCCTATTAAAGGCCTTGAATTGTATAAAGCCCCTGGTATCCTCCATCATGTTCTCCATGATGGGCAGATATTCCAACAGGTTCTCTTCCGGATACATGTCATCCAGGTATAAACTGTACACCCCAAAGGTCATGTACTCATTGAACACCTTATAGGGAGTGCCGTACATGGCGGTTATTTCCCCTTTGGCCCACTTGTCCCGATGGGAAAGAACCGTATCGATTTGGTCCAAGTATTTATCAGATACAGGGTTCACGTAGTTATGGTCTATTTCCGTAAAGACGACCCTACTTTGTACCATTTCGTTCATGGTATTGGAATACTCCTCCAAATAGTCTGAGGGGCAAATGAACATAAAGGTCTGGTTGAAATCCCCTTCCTTGAACCCTTTTGTGGAGTGCGCACCGTATACCAGGGGAGAAAAATAAATGGAATAATTACCATAGGTGAATCCAAATTTTTCATCCAACCACTGTTGCATTTTGTCAATGGGGTTTAATTGGCGATAGGTGGTGAGCAGACTGTCATAATAGGGTTTGTTCTGTTGGTAAAAGGTTCTAAAATCTGATTTTGTGGCAAAATCGGTCATCAGTGCCACATCCTTCATAGGGTCAAAATCGTTCCACCCTTTGGCCATTTGTTGTATGATGCCATCGTTGACAATCTGGCCATTCTGGTCGAATTGATAGGAGCAGGCATTCATTTTTAGGGCATAGTAATACTTATAGCTCTCCTCTGAAAAAATAGAATCTTCAAGGGATTCAATATATCTTAGCCCTCCTATATATTTTTGAACCGTGTCCATAATGGGGTGGTGCGCATAGGGTTGAAAATGGGTGCGTACCCTCTTATAGTACTCCGTACGGGAATCGGTCATGTTTTGATCCTTTTCAGCATCCTTGTGCAATGCTACCAAGATGTTGGCCAATTCACTCACTTCGGGAATGGCAACATGCACTTTCCCCTTGTTTCGCTGTATGTATTCCAGAGTAAAGTTCACATTGGGCCGTACACCGATGATTCGGGTTACGGCAGTGTCTTTTTGGTTCAAGATGACCTGAAAATCAATAGTATCACCCAGACGTACGTGATACCATAGGGAATCTTTGCCATCAGAAAAGGTCACGGTGTTTTCCGGTAGCTTACAGTCAGCCTCAAAAACATCAGGCTTTAGTTCCGGTGCTATTCTCCAGTTTTTGGTGAAAACCTTCCCATTGACCCTTATGGTCAGGTGCTCTTCCTGGGTATGGAATTCTTCCTTTTGGGTGTGGCAACCCAAGAATAGTAGGGAGACCAATAAGATGAATGATATTCTCATGATTCAAGCCTGATTTGATTTTTAACTGTTTTCCCTGGTTGGGCCATTGGAGGTATATTCAATCTTTGGGGGATGGGGTACTGCGTCATCCCTGTAGGTAAAGGGGCCTGCCCATTAGGTGTTACCTGTAGGACAGGGACCTCTTTTTCAACACAGGTATCGTTTTCCTCGTAGTTGCCCTGATAATGGGCAACAAGTATACTGAGTATTATTTTGAATAGAATGCTCATGATCTTTTTAATTTAAACCAAAACTAGTCCTTGCGACAGTGACTTTTATTACACTAAAGTGTAGTTCCTTGGCCCTTTGATAAAAACTAGCCTTTTGTGTAGGGGTTTCCAAATGACATGAAAATTGCTACTTTAGTCATGATACATAGACACCATATGCCGGATATTGATGATTTTTTTGCCAATAGGAATACAGTGAGAAAGGTGTCAAGGGATGAACGGACACAGACCTCTGACTATCTAGAACCTATCAAGGCCTTTGCGAGGGTCACCTATAAGAGTATCTATATTATAGATTATCAAACCAAGGGGTTTGAATATGTTTCTGATAACCCATTGTTTCTTTGTGGACACACTCCCCAAGAGGTCCAGGAAATGGGGTATGCCTTTTATTTCAAATATGTCCCGGAAGTTGACCTGGAGCTATTGCTTAAGATCAATACCATTGGATTTGACCTCTATGAAAAGGTGCCTCTTGAAGAGCGGACGGACTACACCATTTCTTATGATTTTCATTTGCGGAACCAGGAAGGGAAGATGATTTTGATCAATCAAAAGCTCACACCACTTTTTTTGGCGGAAAATGGCAAGGTATGGAAAGCCCTTTGTATCATCTCCCTCTCCAATGAACAAAAAGCGGGAAACATTAAATTGTATAAAAAGGGGGATAGTAAGGTGATGGTGTATGATTTGGAAGGGGATTTCTGGAAAGCTTCTGAGAAGATAACATTGTCTGAAAGGGAGATGGAGATTTTACAGTATTCCACGAGGGGCTTTACCATTAAGGAAATGGCCGATGCCATTTTTATCTCACCAGATACCGTAAAGTTCCATAGAAGAAAGTTGTTTGATAAACTCGACGTAACCAATATTTCTGAGGCCATAGCCTATGTGACTAACAATCGACTTATTTAAAGGTCCATGCTCGTGGTGAGATAAAAATCAGGAAATTTCTTTACAGGCTTCCCTGTGGCAATGTTAAAAAGAAGATGGGTACATTTGGCGGCCACCATCCAAGAGGCAATGGATAGCGGAGGGGACCCTAGGCTTCCTTTCCCGAGTGTATACCGTTCAAGCATTTCTTGGACTTGATATGGGGAGTTTCCCCAAAATTTCAGATAGCCAGAGACGTATGTGAGCATCGTTGCCAAGTATGATTCTGTATTCCCTTTCCCCAAAAAATCCAAGGAAGGTCCGTAGGGCATGACAATGGTGATCAATCCGCCCCAACCAAGATTGTAGGGATGTACAACGGGGATACCTTGTTCTTTGCATAGGGTATTGAATGCCGATGGCGTATGGGAGGCATCATTGAATGTATTGATGGCAATCTTATGTCCTTTGATGTACGTAAGGGCTTCCTTTGGTTTTGGTATAAAATCATGTTCCGTGATATGGGCGTTGTTGTTTATGGACAGCAAACGGTTTTTGAGTGCCATGGCCTTTGACGTGCCAATATCTGATAGGCAGTAATTCTGGCTGTCCAAATCAGAAGCGGTTACGTGGCCATCATCGAGGATGGTCATATGTTCAAAACCAAGACGGAGGGCACATTCGGCCATGGCACTACCAACGTCGGCCCCAAACAAGATTAAGGGGCATTTTGAGATGAGTTGCTGTTCTTTTTTGGTAAGGGAAAGGGTAGGGTTACGATATGGGGTTTCCATGGCACAGGTTTGTGCAAAAATAGAGGGAGTGCTTTCCGATTGGGCTAAACAAAAGTGTAGTTTTCAAGGAAGTATTCCATTTGGAAGCCGAGGGTAGGGTTGCCTTTTGTGAAGGAGTATGGTTACCACCCTCCGGAAGCACCGCCGCCGCCAAAGCCGCCGCCGCCAAAGCCACCACCGAAACCGCCACCACCAAAGCTACCGCCTCCGAAACCACCAGAGCCACTGCCAAAGCCACCACGTCCCATATTACTGAGGATGATGATATCCCAAGGGTCCAA
>JBFOLQ010000352.1:0-6385 GCA_040830145.1 Flavobacteriaceae bacterium
AATTGGTTCAGGGCAATTTTATAGAGATGGTAAACGGCATTTTTATAGGATTCATCCTCAACAGACTCCAAAAACGTAATGAATTGGGTTAACAGTACCGGGTACTTTGGGTTTTCTATAGGCTCAAAATCATCCGGGTTAAATTGGCGAATGTCAATGGCCATATTTTTCTTATTGAGCAATCCCAATGCTGTATTGACATGTTCAACCAATTTCGGCAGGTCACGGATCTCTGAATAGTATTTCGCGGCCAATTCAAGAATGTTGAGTTGTAGGGACTGGGAATTGGGATGTATCGATTCCAGACTCGTAATGACCGATTGGGCCTGGCCCATTTGGTTTCCCTCTATGTAGGCATGTCCCTTGCATATCTGGGCATAATGCCTATCATAGGCCACGGGGGATGATGCGATTACCCGGTCAAAATAGTCTACGGCCGTATCAACATTTCTTTTTTGATAAAACCTACCCATAAAAAAATTGGCTTGGCCATAGGCATACCCCAAATCCACTTGGTTGTGGTTTTGAAGATAGAAATGCTCAAATTCAGCATAGGACTTCAACAATTCCTCCTCCTTGTCCAAATGCATGTTGAAGAGGATTATACCAACTCTCACAAACGCCTCATTGTCGAGGGCCGTATGTACCCCCACCTCCTTAGCGATTTCATTTCTGTGGAGGGAGCAGATTTCATATGCCTTGTTCACATAGCCCAATCCTTTTTCATAATCACCTTCCTGGCGTTTCAAGGAAGCCAAATCTTGATAAAAGTTAGATAGGGCTATAGGCGATATCCCTTTGGCGTCCACTAACTTTTGGGCCTCCTCAAGATACTGGTGTTGCTTTTGGGGTAAAGCCAAGTGATAAGGAGCATGTGTATAGGATAGGTTTACCAACAATTCAAATAAAAAAGGGTGATTTTCCATTTTTGAAGCGCGGTATGTTTCCAACGCTGCTTCATACTGGGCACTGGCTGATAGGGCCTGGTTGTGGTTTAAAAGGGAATCCCCTTTTTCCTTTAACGCATTAAGCATGTTTTGCAACGAATCATTGTGTGGAAAAATGTAATGAGGGCTATCTAGTACATGTCTCCCCTGAACAAGGGATGAAGAAGTGAGAAGAAATATAAAAAACAGAAACCGCTGCACACCCAAACCCATTACCATATGCCAAAAATAACTAAAAAATAGGCTTGCAGGCCCATCCAGGAGCAAGGCCCCCAAGCAGTTTTTATCCTCTCATGTTCGGGATAGTGCTTGGACTGATATAGGCTTTTGACCGGCTGTTTTAGGTCCTTTTGTAGGAATTTACTATATTTAAAGTTCACCTAAAAACCAATTTCATGGGAATTAAGAGCTTTCAAGGGGTTCGCAAGAACACAAAAAAAGAATTTGAGGCACCCATTTTGGTGTCTGATTATATGACGAAGAAATTGGTCACTTTTGCGCCTGACCAGTCGATTTTGGAAGTGATGGAACAATTTGCCAAGAATAAGATTTCTGGAGGGCCTGTGCTGGATTCCAATGGCTTTTTGGTAGGGATTATTTCGGAAGCCGATTGTATGAAACAGATTTCAGAGAGCCGGTATTTCAACCAACCCATTCTTGATAAGAGTGTGGAACGTTTTATGACCAAGGAAGTGGAGACCATTCCCCATGATATTACCATTTTTGACGCTGCTGGCATCTTTGCCAAACACAACCGGAGGAGGCTCCCTGTCATGAAGGATGGGATTCTTGTGGGGCAAATCAGTCGTAAGGATGTGGTGATAGCCGCCCTAAAATTGCAAGGACAAAACTGGAAGTAGCTGTCGTGGTGTTGAATCGGGGAATGTATGGGTGTCTATAAGATTCATGCGGCAAACACCAACGACATAACAGGAGCATAAGAATGGGAACGTATGGTCCGTCTGGGTTTTAGTGTAGTGTTCCTTTCCGTTCTGTCAGGTAGTAATGGTCATTCCCTCTTAACGATTATGTACTCATCATTATCCAATGGGAGATAGCCCATATCATACACAAAACGGTATACCGTTCCTTTTTTGGTGGTGTAGAGATTGGTGATATGCTCAAAGTCGAATCCCTTGTTGATAAGCTTCATCCGGGTGGTTTTGGTCTTTCCCTGTTTCAGGGGAAAGCTTTCCAAAATGCGATAGTTTTTTCGTAAGCGGTTATTGATATTCCGTATCAGGTTGTTGCTGACCTTGTTGAGTTTGTTGTTATAGGTGTTACGGCAATGGTCCGTACAGAATTTTTTATCGGACCGTCCGTATACCTCTTTACCACATTCAAGGCAACTGCGCTTCATTCATTGACCCTTTTATAATTGAACGTCACCTCGTTTGCGGTACCATCGTCATTCCCAATAAGGCCATAAATATTGATTTCATTTTCAGTGACCTTTTCAAACGTAAACCCCTCAAAATAGACCCGGTCGCCATCTACTTTCACCAGTTTGAATGTCAGTGCCTCATCTTTTTCTTCCCATCCCTTGAGTGAACCATCAAAATGTTTGAGCTCAAATACCAATGTGCCTCCAATTTCACGGATATGGCCAATCTCATAAAAGTTCACGGAACCATTGATGACATGTTTAAAGACAAACATCATACTGCCGCCAAGGGGAGGTCCCCAAATCTCCTCCGTGATGCCTCCAAAGGCATTTCCCTGCCAATGGCCCTCCATCCAAGTGATGGTCTCCAACGTAGCCGGAGGGGAGGCTTGCCCCTCTTCAAGGGCAAGTGTATTTTGGGCCTTACAGGCCAAGATGTTGCACAGACAAAGGAAGAACAAGATTCTCATGAGGTTGGTTTTGATGACTTCAAGGTACAAAATATTGGATTTTAGGGTGGCTTTGCCAATCATTCGATAATAATTCCATACCGATGCAATAGGCCTAGGGCGGCCTCTTTGGAGAAGCGGGCTTTTTTCAGTCGGTTTTTTTCAGGGTCTATGCGGAGGTTGTAGGAGTTGGTGAAATTACACGCTTCCAGGTTGGAGTTGTCAAAAAGAGCTCCCTCAAAATTACAATCCTTGAAGAGACTATCCTTGAGATTGGCTTGGGCAAAATCAGTCTTTTTGAGCCGACATTCAAGGAAATGGGTGTTGTTCAATGCCATTTCGTAAAAGGAAGAATGATCCAATGTGCAATGTTCAAAGGAAAAATTCAACAAGAGGGGGTTGCAATCCCCAAATTGGATTCCCATCATTTTACAATGCGAAAAGACAACATCATTAAAAGTGGTATGGGTTATATTGGCATTGCTCAAATGGCACCCAACAAAGGTACATTCAGTAAAATGTTGATTGTCAAGATAGGAATCGTGAAAGTCACACCCTTCAAAAGTACAGTTCTCGTATTGCCCCTTGGGGAGCTTTATGTGGGTGTAATCCTCTTTGATGAATTCCTTGTCAAGGAAAAAGTCCATGGTGTTTTATATGTTGAGTGAATATGCTTGTCCATAATGGATCCCATATAGGACTTTGGACCCATCTGTTTTTTATCCTGCGTCATATGTCCTGTCACCCTAGGTCATATGGTACGACTAGGCAATTTTACTGATAAGCATTTAAAGTTCCGTATACCTTCAAATATCAGTTTCTGTGGTCAATGACAGTAACTGGTTTTCTTCCCAATTTGGAGGTGCGCAGTTTTTGTATTTCGGTTATGAGACATACTTCTATTCGTGGTGACACCCTTAGTTTGGAACGAAAATGGTCCTTTATCTGTGTCATCAATGGCCCAGCAATCCCATCACAGGCAATCTTGATTAAGATTTCATCGGTACCAATGGTATTTTGGTATATTTCAATGACATGGCCCTGCACTTGGGGAAAATCGTTCAACAGATTATCCATGGCCGGGGGATAAAGGGTGGTTCCCTTATATTTGATCATCTGCTTTTTGCGTCCGACCACGGGGCCCAGACGTAGGGTATTTCGGCCACATCCACAAACCGCTGTATGGGCGGCCACCATATCCCCCGTCTTGAAGCGGAGTAAGGGCATGGCTTCCATCCCTAAGGTGGTTATTGTAAGCTCCCCCGTTTGCCCGTTAGGTACTGGCTGTTCGTTATCATCCAAGATTTCGGCAATGATCAATTCAGGGTGCAGATGTCCGCCCTGTTGCTGATTACATTCCGTAAAGGCTGTGCCCATTTCTGTGGAGGCGTAGGTGGAGAAGAGCTGTATGTCCCAAGCAGACCGTATCTTTTTTCCCAACACGTTTAGGTTGAAATCCTGTTCCCTTATAGGCTCCCCTATACAAATGGCCCCCTTGATGCCAGAAGCATTTACGTCAATGGTATGCTGTTCTGCATATTCTATAAGTTTTAAGAGAAAGGAAGGTACCACGATTAAATAAGTGGGCTTGAATTTTAGGATGGTATCCCATTGCAGTTCGGGAATTCCGGCCCCAACCCGGATAATGCCGGCCCCTAGTTTGCGTGTGCCCAAAAAGTAGGCGAGTCCTGCCATAAAACGGCGGTCGATGGTAGTGGTCAATTGTAATGTGTCCTCTGGGCCTATTCCGGCACAGGCCAGGGATATGGCCTCATTATAGGCCAAACGGTCCAAGTCGGCGTCGGTAAGACCCACGGTCACAGGTTCCCCCAAGGTGCCTGACGTGGTCACAAAATCAACAATAGCTGATTTAGGGACACACCAGAAACTATCATTATGTTTTTGGAGCGATTCTTTGGTAGTAGTAGGTATTTGGGAGAGGTCTTCCAAGGTCTTGATGTTCCCAGCCTTGATTCCATTGGCTGTAAAAAGCTTTTGGTAATAAGGGGACCGGGCCTCTAGATAGGCCAATAATTCTTGTAGTTTCCGTTCCTGAAACTGCTTTATTTCCACTACTGAAGCCTTTTCTATCCCTGGAATCATGGTCGTATCCTGCGTTGGATTTTTTTAATGTACCTCTCAATATGTTGTTGGTCGGGCAAGGTAGTGACTTCCTTTGAAAGTGCCACTTCAAAATCCTGTAAGGCCGCTGTTAAATACCCTCTGTTGTATTTATATTTTCCTGAGAGGAAATGGGCCAACCAATATTGGGGATTGCTGTTCTTCAAATCGCTTAGAACTTGCATGTCCAAATTTATATCAGCATCAATGGCATCGATTACCTGGGCCTTCAATTTTCTAAAATGTTGATAATCCTTGTACTCCTGGGAATATTGAAATGGATCCTCCGAAATCAAAAGGGATTCCGAGGAAAACGAACCATCCGTTGGAAAGATGTCCCCATCAAAGATTTTATTGAGGTCATAACCCACGAATTCGCCCAATTGATACGGATGGGTGGAAACCCAAACCTGAAGCAATTCGGGCTTAAAGACAATGCCGTGATGGGCCAGGAGTTGGTTGAGGGCCTTTTCATTGCCATAACCAAGAGCCTTGTCATCAATGCCCTCTTTATTGCGAAGAATATCCACGACTCCCTGTGCGTTTATTATTTGTTCTTCATTCAACAGTTCCACCATTCGGTCAAAACGATATTTTGAATGACTTTACAGCATATGCTCGTGGTTGAACGTATCACTTTCGTATGCGCTACTTTGAAAATGGTTGGCACAGACCAATTGGGAGGAATTTTCTACGCTATACGTCCCAAAATTATTGGGGGCCATTTCAATGATTATGGCATTCCTATCCTTGGCGCTTCCCACAAGGATGGATTCTGAAACAAATACTTCCCTTTTTTGGGCTATGGCAATGGCTTCCTCAATGGTTGCTGCATATTGTAGGATTTCACGCGTTACCAAGGAGATGGGTGTTTTTGCGACCAAAGGGAACCGTGATTTTCCAGCGTTGATGGTTACAGTGATACCTTGGTCATTCATGCCAGATACCACCCCGATCATTCCTCCCCAGGTGACGCTCATGAACTTATGGCCCATATCAGGCTCCACAAAGGCCACAATTTTTTCCTTGGCAAAATCATCCCCGGCATAAAAGTCAAAATTACGACCCAACAGTAATTGGCCGTCTTGGGTCTTATCACCCCAAACGGCGAAGGAAGAACATCCCACCAAGGCCAAATCTTGAAGGGCATGGCCAATATCATGGGCCCCATGTAAATAAAGAATACGTTGATAGGGAGGGGCAATGTAATTGTATTTTTCCGAGGCATGGCGGGAGAGGGCATAAATCTCCTCCTTGTATTCTTGGGTGACATGCTCGGGCAATTTACGGTTGAACCAAGCCAAAAACTGTCGTAATAGCCATTGCTTTCTTTTTTTGGGGACCATTTGCCCCACTTTTTGTAACAAGGCATCCTCTTGTTGATGGAAAAGATCTCGGGCTAGACTGCCATGGGCGTGTCCCAATTGGGAGGGATTTCCCTTGAGGTACATTTCCCAAAGACCATAGGGATTTTTGGTCAAGAA
>JBFOLQ010000353.1:0-4728 GCA_040830145.1 Flavobacteriaceae bacterium
AGGGATTTGATGTTCCCTATATGGTTAAGTACGATGAGGGGCACGGTTTTGGTAAGGAGGAGAACTCCCTACATCTGTATAAGGCCATGATGGGCTTTTATGCCAAGCATTTGGGAACACCTGGTGTAACAACAACACCTATTAAGGACTAGGAGGAAGTCCTAAACAGGGACGTTCCTGCCATATAAACCGAGCCCGTTGCGATTGTATTGAGTCCTTGGACATCAAAAACGTTCCCAACGGGCTCGGTTCATGTATGGTTTTAGGATTAGCCCTTTAGTAGATCGGTATAGCGATGCTTATACCCGAACATAACTAGAATGTTGAGCACAAGCAATACTATGGCCCCCGTACTGTTCGCGGGATCCAAAGTAGCATGGAACAACACGGCATTGACCGAAACGCTCATTAAGATCAAGGCCATTAAGGCACCAAACTTATTAAAGATTAAGGCCAGACCGGCCACTATTTCCACCAAGGCCACCAAAACCATGGTCTTTGAGGCCATAAGCCCTGTGAAATAGGCTCCGGCATCGCCAGTGGGCGGTTCTCCCATTGGGATAAAATGAAAAAATTTGTTCAGTCCAAAAACAAGGACGAAGACACCTAGGAGAATCCTAAGTACCATAAATACTTTTGAGTTCATAATGGGTTGAAATTAAATTTGACGGTTATATTTCCCAAAAGGTACGAAAACTATCCGCAAGAAGCTAACCAAAGGTTCTTGATGGTGCGGTTCATTTGAGCCCTTGTGTTATAATGAACGCACTACTTCCAATGCACAATGACGAACTCACACCTTCGGTTTAGTTCGTGGTCTTCCTCAGAACAGGCATCTTCCGAAGGACACTTGACAATCGGCACTGATTCGCCGTATCCCTTGGCAATGATACGATGGGCATCTATGCCATTTTCCATGAGGTAGGTCTTGACCGAATTGGCCCTTTTTTGGCTAAGATTCCTATTGTAGGGCGCATTTCCACGAATATCTGTATGTGTACCTATTTCTAGGATAATACCCGGATTTTCCTTGAGGATTCGAATTAGGCCTGTCAATCGTTTTCTTGATTCCCTACGAAGATACCATAGACTGTAATCAAAATGTATTTCCTCGGTCTTTATTACCAAACGGTCCTTTTCGCGAACGAGGTCTTTTTCCTTTTGTATGGTAGATTCAATTTTTTCCTTGTGCTGTTTTTCGGCCAGGGCCTTTTCCTGAATTTCCTTTTCCCGTTTTTCCGCTGCTTTGATTTGGGCTAGGCGAACCGCTTCCTCTTTTTGTTTTTTAAGGGCCAAGGCTTTTCTTTTTTCTATTTCCTTAAGGGACATCAATGCCATGGATGCATCGTTGGAACTATGGCGCCTTTCATCCGTGACCACTGATTTAAAATTGGGTTCATATCCCATTTTTTCAGCCTCTACACGGTACGGTGATGTGCAACTTACCTTGAATTTGAATTGGGCCATGGCATCAGAGATGGTGGTTTGCAGAACCTCCCCATTGGCTCCTAAAAGTTGTAGTTGGGTATTGGGCAAAAGTGCCTTGGTGGTCTTATCGGTAATTGTCCCTTCAATAAGTTGGGCACAATCCTCAATGATCAAAGGTTTGGTGACCGTAAAGGCATAGATATCATCACTCCCCTTTCCATTGGGTCTATTGGATGAAAAATAGCCCGTTTCAGTTCCTGGCTTTACATTAAATGAAAAGTCATCATACCCACTGTTGACCGGGAGGCCAATATTATCCGGTTTTTGATAACCCTTACCCTCCCTTGTGGCAATGAAAACATCGAGAAGGCCAAATCCCGGGTGTCCGTCAGAGGAAAAATATAGGTTGCTCTGTTGATCCAAGAAGGGAAATTGTTCCTTTTTGTCCGTATTGATTACAGGTCCTAGATTTTTTGGTTCCGTAAAGAAGCCGTCTCCCAATATATCAACGGTATATAGGTCAAATGAGCCTAGGCCACCGGGCCTATCAGATGCGAAGACCATGGTTTTTCCGTCAGCGGATAGGGTGGGGTGTTCATTTGAAAAATCATCACTGTTGAAGGGAAGCTCAATAATGTTTTGCCATTTGCCATCAACCCATTGGGCTTCAAATATCTTTAAGTTGGAAACACTGGCCGAATCGGTTCTTTTCCTTCCCGAAAAGGAATTGTTCCTAGTAAAGTAAAGGGTATTCCCATCTGGGGATAGGGCAAAGGTACCTTCGTGCAATTTTGTGTTGATATCAGTGGAATAGGGAACACTTAAACTATCCCCCAAATGTATTTTATCCAAGGGTTGCATATAGATATCAAGATATTTTTGATTGTTCCAGCGATATTTTTTCAAACCATTGGAAGATGTCTTAGCGGCAGTGTAAACCAAATTCCCATTGATTTCGGTTGCTGCGAACTCAGATAGTACTGTGTTGATCTCCAGGTTTTTTATATCAAACCTAGCGCCAATGGCCTCTACATTTTTAAGATATTCCTCTTCTTGGTCGATTTTTGATTTTTTTTCAGTATCGCTGACTTCAGCATAATACTTCCTGAGCATTTCATATGCCTCGTTCCTCTTATCCATGGCCTTAAGGGAGTGGGCATATTTTAGGTACTGGGATTCCTCTAGGTTCTCTCCATGAACGGAAGTGAGATACCCAAACCACTTGGTGGCTCCTGGCATATTGAAGGTACGGTAATAACTCTCTGCGAGGTTTTCCACTACGTGTTTGCTTTTACGTGTCTCGGCATGTTTCTCATAAAGGGGTATGGCATCGGTATAAAACCTAAGTTTAAAATAAGTATCCGCCCTTTTGGTATTTTTTTGACCATTTGCCGGCAGGGAAATACCAATTAGGACAAAGAAGATGATCAATAGCCTTTTCACGTGTTTGGATTTTGATGATGCTGGTTTCATGCTTAGTAGAATCTGGGGGATTTGTCATATCCTTTTCGCAATCCCAAAAGGTCTAGATCGAACAGGGCAAATATTTCATGTGACCCGGAACTAAAATCACTCAGGTCAGATATGGTGTAGTCATAGGCATAACCGATGCGGATGGAGGGAAGGACCCTAATGTTGACCAATGCACTAATGGCATCGCCCCATCTGTAGGATACCCCACCCTCAATTTGATCATTGACCAGGACATTGAGGGAAGTATCAAGGCTCAATGGTGAATTGGCAGCCACTTTTCCCAAAATGGAAGGTTTTACCTTTACATTGTGCGATACTTCATAAACATAACCGGCAAGCACATAACTGTGTAGTTTTTCGCCTCCTATTCTTCTTACGCCATTTCTGTCCTCAAGGTGTTTTGAGGCCAAAAAGTTGGGCACGGAAATACCCGCATAAAAATCTCCCCTATGATAGAAGGCACCAATACCAAAATTGGGGAAGGTACCGTTGATGTTCTCTCCAAAAGCGGTATCATCTTGGAACTCGGGCAAGACCAAACCATTAAAATAGGTGTTGAAAGTGGTGAAGCCTGCTTTTAGTCCCAAGGCCAATTTACTTTTAAGACCCAAGGAAAGGGTATAGGTGAAGTCGCCATAAAAATTGTTCTCCTTCAAAAGCCCATCCCCGATATCATCGGAAATTATGGAAATACCGGTCTCAACCTTATCACTTAGGGCCGCATGTCCAAAAAAGGTCAAGGTCTTTGGGGCACCGTATACTTGGTTCCATTGCGTGCGATAGAGGGCCCCGAAGTTTAACAACCCCAATTCGTTTGTGGTATATGCCGGGTTGACCACACTCATATTGTACATGTAGTTTGTGTACTGGGGATCTTGTTGCCCCAACAGCCAACTTTTGGCAAGGAGTACAAACAGTATGGTTAACAGGTATCTTTTCATCTTTTGGTAGGTTGGGTTATCGGTTCAGGTATATGGTCCCTTGCACAGGCTCGTGCTGATTATTATGATAGTCTAGTATAAAGAAGTAGACCCCATTGGGTGCAATACCGTTCCCATTGTTGCTTCCATCCCATCTCGGGTTGGATCTATTTCCCTTAAAAAGGGTATTTCCGTATCTGTTGAGTATCTCCAAGGTGAAATCAGGGAATATATACTCAATGTTTGGTACGTAGAACTCATCATTTCTTCCATCACCATTGGGGGTAAAGGCATTGGGAATAAAGAAGTCGTATTGCTCAGGGGGGCAATTGCCCAGACGTACGATGACCGGTACCCTTAGAACATTGGCGCAGTCCGTTTGGGTGTCATAACTTTCTGCATAGTATGTTTTTTCCTCAAGGGGATGATCGCTTGACAGGGGCGTTCCACCTTCTGGTACCTCATACCAAAGGATGGATGCAGAACCCTCCATTTCCAGATCCATCAGGGATTCTACCGTCGGTTCGTCAATGGTGCAGAGATTTAATGTAGTGCCCTGCAGGGAAACGTCTTCCACTTCATGGATGGTGGGTACAAACTCCAATCTAGTGGAATTGTAACATTGGTTGGCTGTTGCCCCGGCTGCAAAATAGGATTCGCCATCCACTAAGGGAGTGTCCAAACTAAGGATATTGCCCCCTGAGGCACTATCGTACCATTCCACTTCAAATCCTGAGGGGACCTCCGCGATAAGCTCTTCCAAGGTAGGTTCCCATGAAGCGCAGAACTCCGGTGTGGTTTGGGACGAGGTGGGTACCGGTGGATCCTCGAAATAACTAAGGATACGAAGTCTTTCCGAAATACCACAGGTTGCAACGGCTGGGTTCTCACTGGCCACAAAATAATC
>JBFOLQ010000354.1:0-2176 GCA_040830145.1 Flavobacteriaceae bacterium
ACACTAGGTAAGGCCTTTAAAAATACCTACCAATGGGTATTGTTGCCGTGTTGTAATCAGCTTACATTTATACCTTGAATATTTGAGTAGTTTGGTTAAAAGTCTTATGGGCTTTTTGCCCATAGGGCTTTTAAATTTTAAGCCCAGCCCTTCCATAGCAACAAAACGGTATTCTTGGGGGAGATATGTTTTGCAAAGTGGGAGGGCTTGGATTTTTAGGAAGTTCCTACACGACCGTTATAATTGTTCAATGGCATTGTCCAGCCAAAGGAAGCGATTCTCCAACCAATTCCGCATGTAGTCCAAATCACTCTTGTACGAGTTGCCAACATGGTTATTGGGCCATATGTAGGTGCCAATAATGGGCCAGGTAGTAAAGTTAGATTGTATTGACCCTGTGTCTTCCAGGGTCGTTAGATATCCTTCAATATGTGCCTCTATCCGCTCATTTGAAAGTTGGTTTCCCCTTAGTTCAATCCAACGATTCTTGAGTCTTGAAACAAAGAGTGGATCTTGTAGAAGTCTTTCCCACCAGAAAGGGACAAGCCAGAAATCTTCCGGACAACGTTCATTGAATTTATAGGCCCATACCTGGGTATCGCCGCCCCCACAATAATTGGCATTTCCAAAGGCCAGGTTAAAGTCCCATATGGGGCCCATATGCAATTTACCGTTCTTTTCCTTGTGCATGAACGTACTGAGCCTATAGGCATCGACGTTATTCGCCACCTCATTCAGAATAAAGAAATCAATAAAACTATCCACATCTATATAGGCATTGTACCCATGCTCGGCATCGGTAAAATCTTCAGATGCCAGTGCATTCTCAAAATCGGTTATGTATTGGGAGATATAGTCTTTCTGCTCCGGGACAATGTCTTCGGCATCGGGATATTCATACAAAAAATATACTTTTTGGTCTTGGGTCGCATGAGGTGGGGCATGGGCAGAAACAAAAGAGTTGTGCACATTATACCCCTCACCAAGATTATTGCCGGCAGTCTTGTCAATCTTTAGGATATAGCCCCCTGTAACGTCATCTCCGGAAATCTCATCCTCTTTTAACTTATTGATGTCAATTCGTTGACCGTCCCTTTTAAGTTTCTCCATGAAAATATATACCCCCTGATAGTTGTCATTGAGGGTCAAGTCAACAAACTTGCCCCTACTGGCATAACGACCCATCTCCCTTGACAGATCATATATCAGTATGTTTCTCATGAGCGTCTTGTCACTATACGGGCCATATAATATCCAATCTTCTTCCTCAGGAAGGCCCAGTAGGGAAACATCTATATCATTATTGCTTTCATCCCATGTTTCCAAACCGTATGACTTTTTCGGAAAAAGTGCCTGGGAAGACGCGCCCCGAAATTCAATCCCCATATTCCCTTGGAAAATAATCGTCCCATTCTCCTCAATCCGGGCATCGGAACTAATTTTAGGTTCATCAACTATTTGCTCTCCCTTTGTATCCATATAAAAATGGGGGAGTCCGTCTTTCTCCGTTTGTTCTTCATTTGTCCCTTCTTGCTGCGTGGTTTGGTCCACATCATCACCATTACAGCCCACACACAGTACCATTAAAAAGAAAACAGTTTGGAATCTCATATTGCCCATGATTATTTTTGTACAAGGTAAAAAAACAATCCTTACTACGACCGATGAAGGAAATTTGGCAAATCGGTCGTCCTTTCACAACCTATCTGTTCCATCACTTGTTTAAATTGGGCCTTCAGCAAACTGATGGTATGGTTCCCCCCTTGTTTCCCCAAGGCCGTGACCCCATACATAAAGGCCCGCCCCATAAAGACGAACTTGGCCCCACTGGCCAAGCAATTGGCACTATCGGGGCCAGAACGCACCCCACTGTCCATCATCACGGTAATTTTAGCACCATATTTTTCAGTAATCCGCGACATAGGCCTGATGGTGGATTCCCCTACATCCAACTGGCGTCCTCCGTGATTGGAAACGATGATTCCATCCATTCCCAGTTGTATGGCCTTTTCGGCATCTGCTTCCGTGGCCACCCCCTTGAGTACAATCTTGCCTTTCCATCTATCGCGAATGGATTTAATCTTCTCCATATCCATCCTTTTGGAAAAGGTCTGGTCCATGAATAGTCCCAATTGTTTCAAACTCATACCCTTGGGCATATAGGGGCGCAGCACCT
>JBFOLQ010000355.1:0-11539 GCA_040830145.1 Flavobacteriaceae bacterium
AACGGCATGGCTGGAGGTATCCACACTGCCATCCGCATTCAAATCGTCAAAGTCAAAAGCGCTGGAAGCCCCTTCCAAGGCATCGGGGCAGCCATCGTTGTCGCTATCCAGGTCATGATGGTTGGGAATACCGTCCCCATCTGTGTCCAAGGGTACGCAACTACTGCCTATCAAGCCCATTTCTGTAATGTGGAAGGTGGTCCCTTCCTTGGATTTAACCTCAATTCTTAGGTCCTCAACTTCATGATAGGTTCTACTAAAGGTGAACGTTTCGGCCGTTTGCCCAGCGTTACCGGAAGTGGCTCCATTGGAGGTCAGGCTTTCCTTGTACTCAATTCCATTTTCGGTAATGAATACATCAAAATCCAAAATTGCTTGCCCATCTGCTCCGGCGTCATTGTGAAGTGCAAATCCCGTTACTTCATCTATGGTACTTGGGAAATCAACATTGAAAACTACGGGAGGGTTGATTACCGTGCCCGAACCTGGTCGCCAATCACCAAAACTTGACCCCACATTATATACCGTCCCCCCATCGAAAATTCCGGCGACACCTATTCCATTGGTACTGGCGGTCAAACTTTCGGTTGGGTTTGTAAAAAAGTCGGGACCAAATAGATTTTCATTGGTGTATTGGGCCTTTGCCTCATCACAGTCGAGTATCCCGTCATTATCGTCATCCAAATCACAAAAATCATCTATGGTATCCCCATCCGTATCCACCGCAGCGCGTTGGGTGATGGTCACGGTATCCGAGGCAAAACATCCGTTGTCATTATCGGTAACGGTCAGGGTGTAGGTCCCTGCCGCACTCACTACGGGCGTCAAGGTATCGGCCCCTGAATCTATGGTGCCATCCGTGGTGGTCCAACTATAACTGAAATCAGCATCAGTATTGGTACTGGAGGCATCGCCGTTTAAGGTAAGGGTGGTATCGGCACAGTTGAGTTCATCATTATATCCGGCATCCACTTGGGGAAATGTAATGTCTACTTGAAGGGTATTGGACTGTACGGTACAGGCTCCATTGACTACTTCCACGTAGTAAGCACCTGATACAGTGGGGGTATAGGTAGTCCCTGTTTCCCCTGCAAGGGCCGCTCCGTCCTTATACCATTGAATGGTGGATCCGGCTTCGGTGGTCACTTCCAATACCTGTTCATCGCAGTTGTCCCCGCCACCGCCGCCACCGAGGTCGGCATTAAAGGTAACACTGGGAGCACTGCCAAAACCGGAAAAATAACCCCCTAATCCAGCAGAGCCATTGGCACCAAAAACCCCGACCGCCAAAGAGGAGGTGGAGGTAACGGTCAAATGGGCATTGGCAGGGGTAATCTTATAGGTGGCCCAATCACTGCCGGTCACCAGTTTTTTATTAGAGGCTGCCACGGCGGTACCATTAACACTTACGGTGGCATCCTTATGGGTTACAATCAAGAGTCTGGGATTGTAATTGGTCCCGTTGATAAATTTGGGGTTCGAAATTTCTCCGGCTTCATTGGGCAACATACAGGAGAGGGGCGGTATAAAGTTGAGCCCCGAGGTGGCATTACTGGCACTTCCATAAAGAATATGATGGATATACGCAGGTTTTGAGGTCACCACCAACATATTGGTATCGGTAAAGTTGGAGGCGGGCACTTTGTAATAGTCCCCTTCATTAATGGTGGTCAAGGCTGTGGTACTACCATTGACAAATATTTCTGTACCATCCTCAACAGCAGTTACTTGAACAAATTCACGATTGCCACCACCACCTTGGATAATGACATGTTCAGTGCCCAACATGGGAGTGGGTACCAATTGGTCAAAGCCAGCATCCTGGGAAGAACCCTGGGTACCAAAAAAGATACCCCCGGTGGTCACCGCAATGTCCTTGGTGGCCGTAATATCGGCTCCAATCCAACCAAGTCGGTTGGTGGCATTGGCCGTACTTGTCACCAAAATATAGGATTCCCCGGCGTCCAGGGTAACGGTAATCTCGTCATCGGTAATCGTGGTGCCCCCATCCTGGAAAAAGGTAACGGCTGGATCATAATCAGAGATGGTGATTTCCGTATCATCCTCCACGGCCATCATGGAGAGCATGTTCCTATTATTTGCGTTGTTTACATTGTTCCAAGGGCCTGCCCATTTAAAATGGGTACCCAAGGCACTTTGCCCCTTGGAAGTGAGAGAAGCCGCCTGGGCGGAACTTTTCATCCTGTGGTTGACGTAGAACTCGCCGGTACTGGTCAGGATCATTCCTTCTCCATCACCATCCAGTACATTGCCACGGGCATTGGTGTTTGGAATACTCAATGGGGGGTTGGGTGGCCCGGTCAATGTCATGACATAGGGCGATCCCTTGCTAATTTCGTATTCACCCGCTACAGGGGTGCTGGCATTTCCTGCCCCAATGGGGTTTCCGGCCCCATCCGTAATCGTCACGGTAATGGTCGTGGTCGATGCCGTTGACAGGTGCAATTCGTCCACATTCCACCAGTTGGAGGCATAGTGCGCGTGAATGGGAGGCAAATAATGTTTGGTATCTACTTGGGCCCATGAATTGATTGCCATGAACAGAAAGGCAAAAAAGGAAGTGAGCCCCAGAAGTCGCTTCGGGGATTGATTGGTCTTCATAAATTAGAATACTTGGTTCGTTTGTCTCAAACTTTGAACAGTTCATCGATTATCCCCCAAAATAAGGCAGTCACCGGGTAATAGTTAATTTTTTGTTGTGAACCACATGATATTGTATATCAAATAAGAGGAAGATGTGGTCACAGGACACAACGTATTTGATAGGAAAAGGATTACTTTAAAGTAATGAAATATAATTGGTTGACCTTTTGGTGGGGCTGGGTTCCCTGTCTTTTTAACAGGAAAAGGATTAAATTACGGATTAATTATAATGTATTGATTTTCAGTCATTAAAGAATGATTTGCCCTTTTGATATGACAACTATTCCATGCATCAAGTACTATGTAACCAATTGATTTTGAGCGAATATTGATTTTTTTCCTTTGGCAGGAACAAGACAACCCTACGAAAAGGGAATCTAATCGATGGACTTTGGGGTGAGATTAAGTTGCTTGCCTTTTTTGAGCATCAGTTCGAAGGCTTGGGCACGGTCGTTGCCAATTTCCCCCTCGAGGATGGCCTCCTTGATGGCCTCTTTTATCAGTCCGATTTCCCTACAGGGTTCCAAACCAAATACTTGCATTATATCCTCACCGGAAATGGGGGGTTGAAAGTTGCGGATGCGGTCCCGCTCTTCCACCTCCACAATTTTACGTCGGACCGTTTCAAAATTCTTTAGGTACCTTTTTTTACGTCTGGGATTTTTGGTGGTGATGTCGGCTTCACAAAGGGTCATAAGATCTTCAACATATACGCCGGCATCAAAGACCAACCGACGTACGGCGGAATCCGTTACATGGTCCTCTGATAAAATAATGGGCCGGGAACTCATGCGCACCATTTTTTGAACAAACTTCATTTTATCGTTCAAGGGCATTCGCAGTCTCTTGAAGATGCGATAGACCATTTTTGACCCCACGAACTCATGCCCATGAAAGGTCCACCCATTTTTTTTATCAAACCGTTTTGTGGGGGCTTTGCCGATATCGTGCAATAGGGCGGCCCACCGGAGCCACAGGTCATCTGTGGTCAGTGAAATGTTATCGACCACCTCCAACGTATGCCAGAAATTATCTTTATGGCGTTGGCCTTCCTTTTCCTCTATGCCTTGAAGGGCCAGCAATTCAGGTAGTATATAGGCCAATAAACCGGTTTGATGCAATACCTTAAAACCGATGGAAGGTTGCTGGCTTAGTAGGATCTTGTGCAATTCCCCCACAATACGCTCCTTGGATACGATTTTAATGCGTTCCTTATTCCTGGTAATGGCCTGCAGGGAATCCAAGGCAATTTGGAATTGCAATTGGGATGCAAACCTCGCGGCCCGCATCATGCGCAGGGGATCGTCCGCATAGGTAATATCCGGGTCCAAAGGCGTCCGTATAATTTTATCCTGCAAGTCTTGTTGCCCATCAAAGGGATCCAGTAACTGCCCAAAATCTTCCTTGTTGAGGGAAAGGGCCATGGCATTTATGGTAAAATCACGGCGGTTTTGGTCATCTTGCAAGGTTCCATCCTCTACCGCAGGCTTACGACTATTGCGGTCATAACTTTCCTTACGGGCCCCTACAAACTCAAGTTCCCATTCCCCATGCTTTATCATGGCCGTGCCAAAATTTTTGAACACGGACACCTTGGGATGCCCAGGAAGTTGTTGGGCCACAGCTTGGGCCAAGGCAATGCCATTGCCCAAGGCAACAAAATCAATATCGGTGGGTTGGCCTCTTTGTAGTAGATGGTCCCTCACAAAACCACCCACGACATAGACCTTGGTCCCCAATTCAGTGGCGATATCGGAGATCAAAGGAAAGATAGGGGCATCCAAGGGTGGTTTACTTTGCTTCACACGAATAAATTTATGTCAACTGTTTTGCGTACTTTTTAAGGGATATGGGACAATGGATTTTGGATGCAGGGTCAATGGCACTCTCTTTTTATGGTCATGGCTATTTATCGTACCACACATAGGTTTCATACTGTGCACCATACTCTTTAGGCACTATCCTTGCTTTGAGCCCATTTGAAATCCAAATTCCAACTTTGTACTTCATACTTCCTTTTTACTCCCGAATTACTTTGACAGTACCATCGTTTCCCAGTTTAAGAATGGAGGAGGGGGTGGCATTCTGTATGGTACGCTGCAAATTTACGATATAGTCCACACCGTCTAAAATGGCCTTTTCTATTTCGGAAAAGTTTTTTGGGGTAGCATGTCCGCTTATATTGGCCGAGGTAGAGACCAAGGGTTTTTTGAAATTGCCGATCAAGTATTGACAAAACTTGTCAGACGCCACCCGGATGGCCAGGGAACCATCTCCGGCCACTAAATTTTTAGCCACGCCCATTGCTTGGACGTACACAATGGTTGTGGGTTTGGTTGCTAGGGCCATGATGTCATAGGCCACCTCGGTCACCTGTGCGACATGTCGTCCTAACATGGCCTGGTTGTTCACCAAGCAGACCAAAGCCTTACTATCTTCCCGTTGTTTCAGGGCATACACTTTTTGAACGGCCGTTGCATTGGTGGCATCACACCCAATGCCCCACACCGTATCCGTGGGATAGAGGATGAGTCCCCCTTCCTGGAGGACTTGGGTACATGCCTTGATATCTTTTTGAAAATCCATATTATTTGATGATTTGTCGGTGCTTTAACGATTTTCCTAAGGGCAGACCCGACAAAATGCCCAAGAACAATTTAAAATACGCTGGCTTAAAAAGGGATGCTACCAAGTACCGTAGCGCAAAGACACTGCGTAGGGCAAGGTAGTGCAGGTAACCGTGGTGTTTGCGGATTACGTAGAACAGGGAGGTCTTCAATTCAATTTTTTTGTCAATGGACTCCAGATTGCTTCCCACGCTCTTGCCCTGATGATGGGTGTAGGCAGCTTGGGGCAAAAAATAGGTATGCTTCCCTTTTTTTTGAAGCCGAAGGCATATATCGCTCTCTTCATAGTAGAGAAAGATATTGGTATCAAAGCCTCCCACATCATGAAAGTCAATCGCCCTAAAGAACATGAAACTACCATTTACGTAATCAACTTTTAAGGGGCTGACATATTTTTTTCTTCTATTTGGTTTTTTTCCAAATGATATGGCCTCTACAAAGCGTTTCCCAAAAACTTCCCTGGCAAAAGACGTAAAATGGTCAAAGCCCACCTGCTCCTTTCCTGTACCATCCAATATTCGAGGGCCACATACCGCTGCATCCGGGGTCTCTTCCATAAAACGGAGGCAGGTAGCAAGTGTGTCACCATCAAATCGGGCATCATTGTTCAAGAAGAGATAATAGGCTCCCTTGGCATGTTGTACCCCAAACATATTGCCCCCACCGAACCCTGTGTTGATGCGACTTTCCAGAAGTCGTACCCGGGAGTCGGACAATGAGGTGACAAATTCCCTCACCTTTTCCAATTCCCCATCCTTGGAGGCATTGTCCACAATCAATATTTCATAGTTGATTTCCTTCTGGGTGTGTTGTAGGACACTGCGAACACATTCCTGTGTATAATCGGCGGAATTATAGTTAATCGTAATGACAGAGACATCGATCATCAAAGCAAAATTTTAAAGGGATACGACCGGAGTGCAAAGCTAATAAATTGTGGCAGGGGGACGCATTTCTCAGTGTTTGAGCTTGGCCGGTAGATCAAAATAGTTGGACAATGCCCTCCATTGCAGCTGGTTTCCCTCTCCCGCGATATTTGTTTTTTTGAGGGATTCCCGTTGCGAACCAAAAATGGGAATGGGAGGTTTGGGGGCATTGGGAACTTGATACGAGAGTGTGCCCTTCAACAGGGCCATGGTCTTGAACCAAAGGTCATCGGCCTTAGGGGCCAATTCAAGAAACAATTTGCTATCGGTACATTGAGAATCCAAGGAGCGGGGAGGGTACAGTACCCCGCCTGCCCCAATGGGGACTACCCGTTCTTGGTAAAAAGGGGCTCCTTGTCGGTAGACCCATTCCCTATATGGTATGGCATTCCCCTCCCCATCCAGTTGAAGGTAGCGGGTCTGGTTGGCCAGGATGGCATGGGGCTTGGCCAAATGTTCAGCATAAAGGCGTTGTGTCCAGTTATCCCGATAGATCATATCATCATCACAGGTTATGACAATATCGTTGGGAAACGCTTCTAGGGCATGGATCAGTTTTCGATGGGAACAAGTGAGGGGGGAGTATTTGATCTGAAAAATACTTCCTTCCAATGCTGTGAGTGCGGGGGGGAGGGATTCCTTTAGGTCACTATGCAACCAGAGCACAATTCTTTTGGGCAGTTCCTTTTGCGTCAAAAGACTTCTGATAACGATGTGCAACGTTCGGAGTCTAGAGGGAATGGAGGTCAAGGAGATGATAATGGGTAGGGATTGCCTTTGTTGGTTGGCCAATTTTTTTGAGGGAATCGCCAATAAACGTACGGTATGATAAATAGAGGTGGGGATTTCCTTTGCCTTCATCCAAATTGTATAAAAGGGACATTCTCCATGACTTTCCAAAGATATGCAATCACAGTTTTATATTTTTGTGAGCCAGAACCCAGAAAAATGAAGTCACCCAAAATATCGATTATTGTAAGTACCTACAACTCGGAAGCATGGCTCCAGAAGGTACTTTGGGGCTTTAACTGTCAGGTGTACAAGGATTTTGAGGTAGTGATTGCCGATGATGGCTCCGGGCCGGCGACCAAAGGACTGTTGGAAGAAATGCAAAGGGAGGTCTTTTATCCCATTGTCCATGTTTGGCAGGAGGATGAGGGATTTCAAAAATCCCGGATACTGAACAAGGCGGTCAGTGCCTGTAGTTCAGATTACATTGTTATGACGGATGGGGATTGTATACCCCGGGACGATTTTGTACAGGTGCACTACATCAATAAGGAACCCGGTTATTTTATTTCAGGGGGATACTATATGTTGCCCATGAATATTTCACAGGCCATTACCAAGGAGGATATTGAAGCCCAACATTGTTTTACTATCAACTGGCTTAAGGAAAAGGGCATTCCCAAGAGTTTTAAGAACAACAAATTGACCTCAAGGGGCATCATATCAAAGCTATTGAATACATTGACACCGACCAATGCCAGTTGGAATGGGCACAATTCTTCCGGGTGGAAAGCGGATATTTTATCTGTGAATGGTTTTGACGAACGAATGCAGTACGGGGGACAGGACCGTGAATTGGGTGAACGCCTATTCAACAAAGGCATCAAATCAAAACAGCTCAGATATAGTGCCGTCTGTGTGCACTTAGATCATAAGAGAGGCTATAAAACGCCAGAGTCCATTGCAAAGAACCAAGCCATTCGTAGGGAAACCCGAAAATCAAAAAGTACGTGGACCTCTTATGGCATTACCAAGTAGTAAGCCAGCTCATTTCGCTTCTCAAGCCGTCGTAACTCCCGAAAGCGTTCCAATACACTTAGGGCATTGAGATAACAAACAATGATTCCTCTTTTGCCATCCAAGATTCCAAGGCGCAAAATGTAGTGGTTAAAGAATTTCCAAACAGGTTTTAGTACCATGAGGAAGCTGCTATAGCCCTTTTCCCGATAAAAATCCTCCTTGGCCTTTAGCTGACCGTATCGGAGCATTTTACCTTTATAGTCCTCATAGTTTTTATAACAATAGTGGATCAATCGCTCGTTCAGGATACCTGAAGAACCATCGACTTCCAACGTCTCGTGTACCAGTTTTTTATCTGAGAATTTAGCCTTACTCTTTCTAAAGAGGCGGTAGTTTTTATCTGTCTGCCATCCACTAAAGTGCAAGGGGCTGTTTTGGAACATAAACTTTCGGTAAAACCAGTATGCCGAATGTTGGGGACTGCTCTGAACGGTCCTTACTATTTCGTTCTGAAGTTTTTCCGTTACAATTTCATCGGCATCCAAAAACAAGATCCAATCGTTGGAGGCTTGTGCGAGTGCAAATGATTTTTGGGCGGTAAAATTTGAAAATGGGTGTTGTACCACTTTTGCCTTGGGGTGGGCCTTAAGATATTCATAGGTTCCATCCGTACTGTAGGAATCAACTACAATTATCTCGTCGGCAAAGGCTACGGAATCCAAGCACTTTTCAATATATCCCATCTCATTATAGGTGATGATCAGTGCGGATATCTTTTCAATTCTCTTGTTCATGCAATGTTGGTAAGTAGGTATGACTTAAAGAAATAACAAAGTTATAACTTAAAATTCAGCGAAAAAGTATAATTGGGATTAAAATTCCTACGGTGACGCAAAGGTTTTCGTTTAAACTATCTTAATTACAGCCTATTAACAACTATGCTTTCTAAAAACCCTACCAGCTTTTCTTTAAAATGCCCCGGCACAAAATCCTGATATAAGGAAATGCTCTCTTTTTTCAACACCTTTTTTGGCTTGTTTGCAAAGCTGTTTGGCAAATAGTCATTCAGGTGAACGGCCCAATGTCCATTGGTTTCCCCAAAGGTATCCCACGCCAAACGGCTTACCCAAGGGGAAAAGATGGAAAAGGTGGGTATGCCCAGTGCCTTGGCCATGTTTACGGCTCCTCCCTCATTACCAATGAGTGCTTGACAGTGCGCCAGAATACCCAAAAATTGTCTAAGGGAAGGGGCAAATACCTCAAATTTGATATTTTTCTGGGCCTTTGGGCTACAAAGGGCATAGAGTTCTTCGGCTTCTTTTTGTTGGGAAGGTATATAGTTAAAGAGCAAGGTGGCGTCACTCTTGGCGGTTATGAGATCGATAAGTTGTGCCATATAAGACATAGGATAGGTCTTGTTGACCGCACTTCCCAAAATGGCCAACATGAACAAGGGTTTTGAAGAACTGATTTCCCTTTCATCAAGAAATAGTCTGGCCTGTACCACTTCCTGTTCTGAAAGATATATTTTGGGCTGATTAACCTGTATCTTTTCCGCAGGTATCAGAGCTTCCAATAACAACAGTCGGTTTTCTATGGCCAGTCCAACTGTACTTTCTTCCTTTTTTATGGACCTAAAATGGTGGGTGTAAAAGAACCGGGAGTACCATTTGTGATAGGAAATACGCTTGGGTGCCTTTGAGAAAAAGGAAATCAAATTGCTTTCCAATTTGCAGTATACATCCAGAACCACATCGTATTTTTCTTTTTTGATGTCCCTTAAAAACCGATGGAACATTTTTTTATGTTCCCGATATTCCTTTTTGAACAATACGTTTTTGTCAATATGGGGATTGCCCTGCACCACGGGCAAGGTATGTTCATTGATAAGATAATGCACCGTACTGTTTGGAAAATATTGCTTAAGCTGTTGGCAGAGTATGGTAGAAATGAGTACATCGCCAATCATTTTTTGTTGTATGACCAGTATTTTCATGAATGGCAATCTTATGGATTAGGCCCCAAAGGTAAAAGGTTGGCGCCACATGTGGGGTAGGCCAAGCGTTTTACCGTGTTTTGTGCCACTGTTTACCCACCACCGTGCATTATACCGCTACGTCGTATTCCCTTAAGGCCGTGTTGAGGGAGGTTTTCTTATCCGTACTCTCCTTTCGCTTACCAATGATAAGGGCACAGGGTACTTGGAACTCACCTGCAGGGAATTTTTTGGTATAACTCCCAGGTATCACCACTGATCGGGCTGGTACCCGACCTTTCATTTCCACGGGTTCGTCGCCTGTCACATCAATGATTTTCGTAGAGGCGGTCAACACCACATTGGCACCCAGTACGGCTTCGTTCTCCACGCGTACCCCTTCCACTACAATACTTCGCGACCCCAGAAAGGCGTTGTCACCAATGATAACCGGGGCGGCTTGTAGGGGTTCCAATACCCCACCAATGCCCACACCTCCACTAAGGTGTACGTCCTTGCCTATTTGGGCACAACTACCCACCGTGGCCCAAGTGTCCACCATGGTTCCTTTGTCCACATAGGCACCGATATTCACGTAACTGGGCATTAGAATAGTACCAGGTGAGATATAGGCTCCGTGTCGTGCCACGGCATGGGGGACCACTCGGATTCCTTTTTCCTTGTATCCCTTTTTAAGGGGTATTTTATCATGATACTCAAAAATGCCCGTTTCCAAGGTTTCCATTTTTTGGATGGGGAAGTAAAGCACCACCCCCTTTTTTACCCATTCGTTTATTTGCCATTGGTCCCCTACGGGTTCGGCACAGCGTAATTCGCCCACATCGAGGAGGTCAATGACTTCCCTAATGGCCTTTTGTGTGCCTTCTTCCTTCAACAATTCCCTGTTATCCCATGCTGTTTCAATGGTCTTTTGCAAATGGTGCATAGTGGTCAAATTTTTGGCAAATATAGGTTGCTGTGGATTAATTGCCCCCCTGTTTTAAACTTATAACATTTTAAAGGTTATTTTTGCCAAAAATTGGATGTGGGAAGAATCTTAGCCTTGGATTATGGAAGAAAGCGCACGGGAATTGCTGTCACTGACGAGCTACAGATGATTGCTTCGGGCCTTACCACGGTCGCTACCCATAAGTTGATGGATTTTTTGGGGGAATATATGGAAAGGGAAAATGTCACGGCCATTGTAGTGGGTGCACCACGGCAGATGGATAATTCGGTATCAGAAGCAGAGGCTTTTATACAACCGTTCCTAAAAAAGTTTGCAAAGGCCTTTCCCCATTTGCCCGTACACCGCCAAGATGAACGCTTTACCTCAAAAATGGCCCAAAGAAGTCTTTTGGCCGGAGGGGTCAAGAAGAAAAAACGTCAGGACAAGGCTTTGTTGGATGAGGTCAGCGCCACCCTTATATTGCAATCGTACTTAAACAGAACCCTATGATATTGCCCATTGTAGCTTATGGAGACCCGGTATTGAGGAAGGTGGCCCAGGAAGTGGCCCAGGATGATCCCAAACTCCAGGAACTGGTGCGGAATATGTGGGAGACCATGTACAATGCCAATGGAGTGGGACTGGCGGC
>JBFOLQ010000356.1:0-4358 GCA_040830145.1 Flavobacteriaceae bacterium
ATGATAGCTTATGAACATCTTTTTCATCTGGTTCCCGATTACCTCAGTATTCTTACTTGTCAAGTCAAAAGTGGCCATATCGTTATCACCACAGAGTTCGTAATCTGATATGGTATTTTTTTGGGGCAGTGGTTTTACCGTGAGCAGTATGTGTTTTCCAAGTCCTAGGCACTCATTGGAAAGCTCACTGTCTACCCGCACATAAATCTCCTGTGTAAACGGTGAGTCTGCATTTCTATAGGCCGACAAATTGGTAATTGCGTTCTCTTCCTTTAGGGCATCGTCCAAGGTTTTGTAATAACCCACCTCCACATTTTGACCTGAAGTGAACAATGCCTTTATCTGGGCTGTGGCACCGCTAAGGTCAAAAGCGGCAATACCATTGGTGTTATCCCCATCCACAGCATCATCACAGACATAATAGTCCAACATAAAGTCTGATGGAATATTGGTGGTGGCCACCACCAGATCTGCACGTGCCGTTCCCAGGCAACCGTATTGCGTTTCTACCCGTGCAAAGACAACACTGGTACTTACATCGGGGTTGATATAAGCCGTTGGGTCCTCAATTCTATTACTTCCCGATTGGGCATCGGCCAGGGTAGTATAATAGGTGATAGTCTCATTTTCTGAATCATCCGAGATAAGTCTATTTGCTTCCGTCAGGTTAAAATAGGAGTAGCCATCGTTATCATCATCACACTGTTTTAGGGACACGGATGATTTCAGTATGGGAAGTGGCCTAACAATCAACTGAAAGGACGTTATGGCATTACATACCTTGCTGTTCTTGTTTTCTACCCGTGCAAAAATTTCCTCAATTGGAGCGGTGTTTTGGTAATTGGTGGAGAGTTCAGTCCCCGAAGCCCCTGTGACTGCCTTTTCATGGGAGTCGTAGAAGGTAATGGTGAAGTCTGTTTGACTTTGATTTCCCATAATTTCCGAAATCCCATCAGAAAGGTCAAAAATGAGTTTTCCATCTGTATCATCATCACACCTTTCCATATTCTTAGGCTTGTGGGCCACGGGTTGATCATGTACATATATTTTAAACTGTGCGGTTTTGTAACAACTTTGGGTTTTGTCAGCGATTCGTAAAAAAACCTCTTCCCCTTGATTGACGTTGGCATACGGGAGGGTCAAGGGGCTGTTGTTCCCTTCAGCATCATCGAGGGTCTTATGATAACTTATGATAAAGTCATCAGCTGATTGATCCCCCAAAGCCCTTTTTGTATTTTCAGAAAAATCAAATCCTTCGGTACTGTTGCCATCGGTCTCACAGGCAACCAGATCAATGGGGGCTTCCATTAATTTGGGAGGTGTGGTAAACTCAATGGTAACCGGTTTCAGTTCTTGGGAGCAATTTTCAGAAGCTACCGTAGCGTGATATTTTCCATTTTCGGTAACGCTCAATGTTGAATTGGTCTCCCCATTGATCAAGGCACCATTCTTAAACCAAGCATAGGTGGTATTGGCCAAGCCGGCCCCAGCGTCCAAAACAACGGGTGAGCCCTTACACCCCGGATTGCCATTGGCTATGGTGCGATCCTCCCCAAGGTTGCCCCCAATATTGAAACTCCCCTCTTCTAGAAAGACAGCGGAATCAAAGGCTCCATCCCCTTGGTCCGCTATCACAAGTTTTATATGATATTTTACGTTGGGCTGCACTTCCGATTTTGCTGTAAAAACCACTGTCTGTCCATTAAAATCAATAGGGGAGGCCGCCGCAGCACTTCCCGTATTGTACCGCCCAAAATATTGCTCATTGATAGCGGAACATGTATATCCGGTTCCACCACTCGTTACGGCAGGATGTATCTTGGTGACCGCAATTGGAGTTGTGGAACCAGGAATGACCGCCAAATTATCATAGGCATCACCGGTCCCCGCCTTTTTCAACAAAAAGGCAAACGCATCCGAAAACTTACATTCATAACCATCTACATACTCCTCGGCAGCAAATAGAAACCGAAAGCTGATATGGTCAATCGTAGGTACAAAGTCGAATTCCAGTACCGTGGCATTATAAGTGGAATCTACCCTGACACTTCTTTCCAAGTCGGCATCACCCTTCCATTGCCCTATATGGTCAGCCCCATCAGACAGGGGGGATTGATTATCCCCATTGGGCCCCTCGGCATTCTTGGCCTTTCCGGTGGACAAGAGCACCCCTCCCTTTATTGGAAAGGAGGTGCCATTGGTATCAAAATACGCAATACTCTTGAATCCCTGGGCCGCACCTCCGGAAGACTTTACATTGGAAACCTCCGCACAACTACTGTTTATGAGAACGTCCTCAACCAGTTCTTGGGGAGTGTATTTGGAATCGTCAACCTTTATTTGTGCGGTTAAAAATGTACAGCCAATAAAAAACAAAAAAAGAAAAGTCTTTGGAAAGACTGTAGGGGAGTGTCTCATTCGTTTGGTTAACTTTTTAAAAAAGTATTTCAGTGTCTGAAGATATAAAAGATCACAGACGAAAAACCCTACCGGAAATAGGCAATAAAATCAAATTAATTTAGGGGAAAGATATTTGGCCGTATGTGACTCCTTATTTTGGGCCACTTTTTCGGGAGTTCCATATACCACCAGATTCCCTCCTTTTTCACCTCCTTCCAGGCCCAAATCAATAATGTGGTCCGCACATTTGATGAGTTCAATATTATGCTCGATCACCACAATGGAATGTCCTTCACCAATAAGCGCATTAAATGATTTGAGCAGTTTTTTAATATCGTGAAAATGCAGTCCCGTAGTAGGTTCATCAAAAATGAACAACGCTTTTTCCCTTGAACGCCCCTTGACCAAAAATGAAGCCAATTTAATTCGTTGGGCCTCACCACCAGAGAGGGTGGATGAGGATTGACCAAGGGTTACATACCCCAGGCCCACATCCTGTAAGGGTTTTAATTTTGAGGCAATCTTGGATTGCCCATGGGCCGCGAAGAACTCCAAAGCCCCATCTATGGTCATCTTAAGTACATCATCAATGTTCTTCCCTTCGAACTGCACTTCGAGCACTTCTTTTTTGAAGCGTTTTCCATGGCAGACGTCGCACTCCAGATGTACATCTGCCATGAATTGCATCTCAACGGTAATTTCCCCATCACCCTTGCACTTTTCACATCTGCCCCCATCCACGTTAAACGAAAAATGTTTGGCCTTATATCCCCTGACCTTGCTCAATCGTTGTCCTTCAAACAAGGATCTGATGTCATCGTAGGCTTTGATATAGGTTACAGGGTTGGACCGGGAGGACCTGCCGATCGGATTCTGGTCCACAAATTCCACCCGCTCAATGTTCTTATAATTCCCCTCCACATTGGTATACTGTCCCGGTTTTTCACCATATCCGCCTATTTCCTTTAATATAATGGGATAGAGGAGACGTTTTACCAAAGTACTTTTACCACTTCCCGAAACTCCCGTGACAACGGTCAGCATATTCAGTGGGAAGGTAACATCAATATTTTTGAGGTTGTTTTCCCGTCCGCCCTTTATGGTAACATGATTTTTGGAGGTTCTCCTTTTCGTGGGCAATTCAATCATATGGGTACCGTTCAAATAGCCAGCGGTAAGGGAATTGGACTCAAATATTTCATTTAGATTCCCATAAGCGACCACTTCCCCTCCCAAAGTACCTGCTTCTGGTCCAATATCAATGACTTCATCCGCGGCTTTCATAATATCCTCATCATGTTCTACCACGATGACCGTGTTCCCTAGATCCCGTAATGATTTGAGTACGGAAATCAGATTTTCGGTGTCCTTTGGATGAAGGCCAATACTCGGTTCGTCCAAAATATACATGGAACCCACCAAGCTGCTGCCCAATGAAGTGGCTAAATTGATCCGTTGGCTTTCCCCTCCTGAAAGGGTATTTGATTTACGGTTCAAGGTGAGATAGCCCAATCCCACCTTTTCCAAAAAGCCCAGACGGGCGTTGATCTCGGCCAATAGCCTTTGCGCTATTTTCTCCTCATGCCCTGATAATTTCAACTTCTTGAAAAAGCCGGCCAATTTTGAAATGGGAAGTTCCACCAGGTCAGATATGGCCTTGTCCCCAACCTTTACGTAGTGGGTCTCCTTACGCAAACGCCTACCATTGCATACATGACATTTGGTTTTTCCCCGATAACGGGAGAGCATTACCCTATTTTGGATTTTATAGCTTTTTTCCTCCAGCTCGGCAAAAAAATCATTGAGTCCCATAAAATGGGCATTGCCATCCCACACCAATTGACGCTGTTCAGGTGTCAACTGAAACCAGGGTTTGTGTATGGGGAAATCAAATTTGTAGGCCGTGTTCACCAATTGGTCCCTATGGCGGCTCTTGCTTTCACCGCGCCAAGGAAAAA
>JBFOLQ010000357.1:0-3034 GCA_040830145.1 Flavobacteriaceae bacterium
AGCGCTGATTTGAAAAGAACCCTCATCTACGGCGGGGCCCACAATCTTCAAGGCGGGATACTCCCCCCCATAAAACAACGGGGCCTTTTTGGGGTGTTTGCGAATAAACCTCTTTTTTGGAGTTGTAAAATTTGTTGATGCTTATTTTGAACTCCAACCTATAAACGGCAAACAAAAACAGGACAACAAAAAAGAAACGGGCCTGTAGGGCCAGGGTAAAGGGCCCACCACCCTCATGGAAAGGGCAAAAAAAACACTCATCCAGGGAAAGGTCCCCCACGGTGCACCCCCCCAAGTCCAAATAAAAGTACCTGACAAACCCGCCTGCGTTTAGATACATCGTTATCTCTATTCCCGCCTCCGCGTTCCAGGTGGTGATAAAGGAGGCGGGGTCCTCGGCCAGGGTATCGATCACGTTGGCCACTTCAATGGTCACCTCCACCTCGATCTGGTCGGTGCCATCGCTCACGGCTACGGTGATGCTGTGCTGCTCGCTGGTCTCAAAGTCAAGGTTCTTGCCCTCGGCCAAGCTGAGCTCGCCTGCGCCGGTGATCTCAAAGAGATCGTTGTCATTGGCCACAATGGAAAAGGAAAGGGCATCCTCATCAGCATCGGTGGCCGCTACGCTGCCAATGGCCGTCGCATCCGAAATGTCCTCTGCGGCCTCAAAAGCCTGAGCCTCGGCAACAGGGGCTGAATTGGCCACTGGGGTCTCCGTAACGTTTATGGTAATAGTGGCCTCGGCACTGTCCGTGCCATCGGAGGCACTGACCCCTAGGCTGTGCTGTGCCTTGGTGGAAAAGTCAAGGGCCTTGCCACTGGCCAGGCTAAGGGCACCTGCATCGGTAATCTCAAAGAGTGCGTCACTGTTGGTGACAATGGTAAAGGTAAGGGCATCCCCATCGGCATCCGTGGCCTTTACCGTTCCGATCACCACCGTGTCGGAGATGTTGTCCTGTGCGGAGAAGGCCTGGGCACTGATCACCGGGGCGCTGTTGTTGGAGGTAGCGGGACCGTCGTCCTTGCTACATGATACAATGGCCACAGCAAAAAGGGCCAAACAAAGCAAATTTTTTAGTTTCATAATATTATTTTTTAATGGTCGAAACCGCAATATGCCACAACCTTATAGGAGTTTTGGGGGTGATCTTACGGATATCCCGTTTCAATTGACAGAATAGCCTTATTCGGCTCTATTGGGTACAATTCATAAAAAAAACCGCAAGACCTTTGGTCTTGCGGTTGTATAGGGTAATCAGTTTTTCTGTTCTGGCAAACAGAGCGATTTAATTACAGATATCCTCATAGGTGCCCCCAACAAATTCCCAGTTGTAGCTGAAATCAAGTGAAAAAGCGGCGCCATAGCCTTCCCCGCAAGCGGTGAGCCCTTCAATCCCCAAGGTGATATCAGTAGGCCCATTGTTCTGTTGCACAAAATCAAGCCACCCAACGAGCGTGGCATTGAGGCTTTCTGTGGACATGCCACTGTTGTCCAACATATGGCTCATGGTATCTATACCTGATATACTCCCAATGTCCCAGGACCCCAGGTCCTGGTCAAAGGAACTGGCACCATCGAACATATTATAAATTTTTGACACATTGCCCGTATCCCATCCGGAGATATCCTGGTTAAAGCTTGTAGCATCCCGGAACATGCTTTGCATAATCTCTACCATACCCGTGTTCCAACCACTGATGTCCCCATTAAAAGATGTGGCATCCCTGAACATTTGTTGCATATCCGTTACATTACTGGTGTCCCAACCGGAGATGTCCTGGTTAAAGCTTGTGGCACCGTTGAACATACCGCTCATACTTATCACATTGCTGGTGTCCCAATCGCTGATGTCCGCGTTGAATGAGGTGGCGTCAAAGAACATTTTGGACATATCCTCAACATTACTTGTGTCCCAGTTCCCAATCTCTCCATTGAAGGAAGTTGCGGAAGTAAACATAAAAAGCATGCTTGTAACATTGGAAAGGTCAGGTGCATCGGTGGCATTGTAGACCATGTTGGAACAGCCAACGAAAGCGTATTCCATAGCCTGCCATTGAATGTTGCCCCATTGCTCTATGCTTGCCAAAAGTAGTGGCTTAGCCCCCGATTGTTCTGTCATGACCATTCCGGGGAATTCCCCCTGTATGGCCACGGTATAGGTTCCATCAACCTCATAGGTGTGACCAAAAGAAGAACCGATCTGTGTAATGTCCTCCACGGTACCGTCTCCCCAGTCCACGGTAAAATCAAAATTAAAATTATCGCCTTCCGCAAAGCCGATTCCCACCGGTATTCCTGCCTCCGCGTTCCAGGTGGTGATAAAGGAGGCCGGGTCCTCGGCCAGGGTATCGATCACGTTGGCCACCTCAATGGTCACCTCGACCTCGATCTGGTCGGTGCCATCGCTCACGGCAACGGTGATGCTGTGCTGCTCGCTGGTCTCAAAGTCAAGGTTCTTGCCCTCGGCCAGGCTGAGCTCACCTGCGCCGGTGATCTCAAAGAGATCGTTGTCATTGGCCACAATGGAAAAGGAAAGGGCATCCTCATCAGCATCGGTGGCCGCTACGCTGCCAATGGCCGTTGCATCCGAAATGTCCTCGGCAACCTCAAAGGCCTGGGCCTCTGCAGCAAGGGCGGTATCTGTGACATTAATGGTAATGGTGGCCTCGGCACTGTCCGTGCCATCGGAGGCACTGACCCCTAGGCTGTGCTGTGCCTTGGTGGAAAAGTCAAGGGCCTTGCCACTGGCCAGGCTAAGGGCGCCTGCATCGGTAATCTCAAAGAGTGCGTCACTGTTGGTGACAATGGTAAAGGTAAGGGCATCCCCATCGGCATCTGTGGCCTTTACCGTTCCGATCACCACCGTGTCGGAGATGTTGTCCTGGACGGAGAAGGCCTGGGCACTGATCACCGGGGCGCTGTTCTTGGGCGCCGTTGGACCGTCGTCCTTGCTACATGATACAATGGCCACAGCAAAAAGGGCCAAACAAAGCAAATTTTTTAGTTTCATAATATGATTTTTTAATGGTCGAA
>JBFOLQ010000358.1:0-13835 GCA_040830145.1 Flavobacteriaceae bacterium
AAGGCACCCCTCCTCTCCCCGGATATCCTAAAGAGGGAAATCACCCTGTTTGGCAAGTCTTTTGGCAACAAGCAAAAAGAGGATTTTTATACAGAATTGTCCGTTTTGTTAAAAGCCGGTATCAACCTAAAGGAAGCCCTTTCCCTCATCACGGAGAACCAACGAAAAGAAAAGTTACAAGTGTTCTTTGGGGGCATGGTGGACCAATTGGTAGCCGGGAACAGCTTTTATGAAGTGGTTCGCGACAAACCGGATTTTACCGAATACGAGTACTATTCCATAAAGATTGGGGAGGAAACGGGCACCCTACAGCGCATTGTCTCCGAACTGGCTGCCTTTTACCAGCGCAAAAACGAACAACGCCGCAATTTGGTCAGTGCCATGACCTACCCCCTGATCATCTTGGTCACCGCCATTTTGGTGGTGGTCTTTATGTTGCGGATGGTAGTACCCATGTTCGAGGATATCTTTAGACAGAACAATGTGGACTTGCCCGGCATCACCAAAATGATCATCGGGGCCTCCAATTTCATCAAGGACTACGGCTGGTTGTTCCTACTGCTGGTCATCTCCATGTTCCTGATGCGAAAAATGCTTATGGACAAACCGGTCTTTAAGGAAAAATGGCATGGTGTTCTACTGCGGATACCCTTTTTGGGGGCATTCATCAAATCTGTGCACCTGGCCCAGTTTACCCAGGCCGTGGCCTTATTGACCTCATCAAAGGTACCCGTTCTCAACAGCATACAAATGGTAAAGAAAATGATTGACTTTGCCCCCTTGAACACAGCCTTAAAAGAGGTGGAGCTCAAACTGATGATGGGAAAGAGCTTCCATGAAAGCCTGGCTGGGAATAAAATCTTTGACAACAAAATGATCTCCTTGGTAAAGGTAGCAGAGGAAACCAACCAGACCGAGTTTGTCTTTGAACGCCTCAACCAACAATATGCCATTGAGGTGGCGCAGAAGTCCAAGACCCTGTCCACATTGATGGAACCCTTGATCATTGTTGTCATAGGCCTCTTTGTGGGGGTTATCCTAGTGTCCATGTACCTGCCCATGTTCAAGCTGAGCAGTGTGTTGGGCTAGACAGATGTCCTCTCAGGGAAAATCCCAAGGCTTCCCCAAGGGTCAAAATGAAATTTCCTCGAATTTACCGACCTTTGCGCTATGCAAGACCACGACCTGTTTCCTGAATTTTCCAAGGTTTCCGCCCAACAGTGGAAACAACAGATACAGTACGACCTTAAGGGTGCCGATTACAATGACACCTTGGTTTGGGAATCACCGGAAGGTATCAAAGTAAAGCCTTTTTATACCATAGAGGACCTCCCATCCCATCCCATGCCTTCCCAAAAGGCTGACTGGAAAATAGGGCACCATATCAAGGTTCAGGGGATGGATGCCACCCGTACCATGGCCCAAGGATTGGTGGCCCAGGGTGTGGAAAGCCTGGTATTGGAATTTCCGGAAAGGACGGATATGGCAATGCTCCTAAGGGAATTGGCCCCAAAGGTGCCCATCCATTGTAAGTTTGGTTTCCTTCCCGGGGAGGACATCAACACCCTTTTGGAAGTTGCCAGGGATACCGATGGGCCCCTCTACCTAAACCTGGACCTTCTGGGGCAATTGACCCGTACGGGAAATTGGTTCACCAACCAGGCCCTGGACCATGAACAGTTGGAGGCCATGGCCCAAAAAGTTGGTAACGGCCCCCTTGCTGGCCTTTTGGGCGTTGATATGACGCACTACCAAAATGCCGGGGCCCATACGGTACAGCAATTGGCCTATGGACTGGCCCACGCCCATGAATACCTCGCCCATTTTAGCGAACGTGTACCAGAGGTACTGGCACTGCCCATGGTCTTCCATGTGGCCGTTGGCCCACATTATTTCTTTGAAATTGCCAAACTACGGGCGCTACGCCTGCTTTGGAAGAACCTGTGCGCTGCCTATGACCTGGAAACGCCCTGCCATATTGTGGCCCAACCTTCCCTCCGCAACAAGACCCTGTACGATTTTAATATGAATATGTTGCGCACCACCTCTGAATGCATGGCAGCCGTATTGGGCGGGGCCGATACCATTTGCAACAGCCCCTACGATACCCTCTTCAATGCCCCCAACGACTTTGGGGACCGCATTGCCAAAAACCAATTATTGCTACTACGGCACGAAGCCCATTTAGTTGCGGGCCAAGACCCGGTACAGGGAACCTATTACTTGGAATCACTGGTACAGCAACAGGCCAAAAAGGCCTGGGAACTCTTTCAACAGTTGGAGCAAGGAGGCGGATTCCTGGCCCAATTGAAAAAAGGGAACATACAACGAAAGATTCGGGAAAGCGCGCAACGGGAACAACAGCTTTTTGATGCCCAAGAAACCATCTTGGTGGGCACCAATAAATACCCCAATACGGAAGAAAAGGCCCAAGGGAGCTTTGGTAAAAAACGGCGCGTAAAAACCCTTTTGGAACCCATTGTTAAAAAAAGATTGGCGGCAACCACGGAACAAAAAAGACTGGAAAATGAGTAGAAAGAATTTTGATACCATCCCGTTCCAAGGGGAATTCGTTGTGCCAAAAGAAGCACAGCCCCATACGGGCTTTGTAGCTGGCATTCCCCCCTACCTCCGGGGGCCCTATACCACCATGTACGTTCGCCGCCCTTGGACCATTCGCCAATATGCCGGGTTTTCCACGGCTGAGGAGAGCAATGCCTTTTACCGTCGTAACCTGGCAGCAGGGCAAAAAGGCCTTTCCGTGGCCTTTGACCTGGCCACGCATCGTGGGTATGACAGTGACCATCAACGGGTAGTGGGCGATGTGGGCAAGGCCGGAGTGGCCATTGATTCGGTCGAGGACATGAAAATCCTCTTTGAGGGTATTCCATTGGACCAAATGTCGGTCTCCATGACCATGAACGGGGCCGTATTGCCCATTATGGCCTTTTATATTGTGGCAGCCGAGGAACAGGGGGTTGCCTTAAAGGACCTATCGGGGACCATACAGAATGACATTCTCAAGGAATTTATGGTGCGCAATACCTATATCTATCCCCCTGCACCTTCCATGCAGATTATCTCTGACATTTTCGCCTTTACCAGTGTGCATATGCCCCGTTACAATAGCATCAGTATATCTGGGTACCATATGCATGAGGCCGGGGCCAGTGCCGACCTGGAGCTCGCCTATACCCTTGCCGACGGACTGGAATATATTAAGACGGGATTGGCAGCGGGACTCTCCATAGATGATTTTGCCCCGCGATTGAGTTTTTTCTGGGGCATTGGCATGGATCACTTCACTGAAATCGCCAAGATGCGGGCAGGACGCATGCTCTGGGCGAAATTGGTAAAGCAGTTCAATCCCCAAAACAAAAAGTCCATGGCCCTACGTACCCATAGCCAGACCAGCGGGTGGAGCCTTACCGAACAAGATCCGTTCAACAATGTGGCCCGTACGGCCGTTGAGGCCATGGCCGCCATCTTTGGAGGTACCCAAAGCCTGCACACCAATGCCTTGGACGAAGCCATTGCCCTACCCACCGATTTTTCGGCACGGATAGCCCGAAACACCCAGCTATTCCTCCAGGAGGAAACCCAAATGACCAAAACAGTGGACCCTTGGGCCGGCAGCCATTTTGTGGAAGGCCTTACCCATACGTTGGCACATAAGGCATGGGAACACATTCAGGAAATTGAGGAATTGGGGGGTATGACCAAGGCCATAGAGGCCGGAATCCCCAAAATGCGCATTGAGGAGGCCGCTGCCAAAAAACAGGCCCGTATTGATAGCGGACAGGATATCATTGTAGGGGTGAACGACTACCAGGTTACCGATGGGGATGAACTTCAGATATTGGAAGTGGACAATGAAAAGGTGCGTACCCAACAAGTGGCCCGGTTGCAACAACTGAAAAAGGAAAGGGATGGGAACAAAGTACAGCGGATACTCAACAGGCTTACGGAAGCGGCCCATGCCAAAAAAGGGAAAAAGAATACTTCGGAAAGTGGCAATTTAGTAGCTTTGGCTGTGGAAGCCGCCCGTGAAAGGGCCACTTTGGGCGAAATCAGCGACGCCCTGGAAGAAGCCTTTGGCAGGCATACCGCCACCGTTAAAACCATCAGTGGAGTGTACTCAAGGGAAATAAAAGGGGACGAGGATTTTAAAAAGGCCCGGGAGCTATCGGACCGGTTCGCCGAGGAAGATGGCCGAAGGCCCCGTATCATGATTGCCAAAATGGGGCAGGACGGTCATGACCGAGGTGCCAAGGTAGTGGCCACAGGCTATGCAGACCTGGGTTTTGATGTGGATATTGGCCCCCTTTTCCAAACGCCGGCCGAAGCCGCCAAACAGGCGGTGGAGAACGATGTGCACATTCTGGGCATTTCCTCACTGGCAGCGGGCCATAAGACCTTGGTACCCCAAGTGATCCAAGAACTCAAAAAATATGGCCGGGACGATATTATGGTCATTGTGGGTGGAGTCATCCCCAAACAGGACTATCCATTTCTCTTGGAAGCGGGTGCTGCGGCCATCTATGGTCCGGGCACAAAAATCCCGAAAGCGGCCATTGAGATATTGGAACGACTGATGGCGTAGTCCAAGAGGTCGTTTTGAAATAACCATCTTGCTGTCCCCTATTTGGACCAACGACACAGGTGAAATGACCCCTGAATGGAGTTCAGGGTATCCATAAAAAGTATTCCCCATTCCAACACCAAACATCGGGTGTATCCTTAGAACGGTAGCTGCCTTACGTATTTTCCATTCCTTCTAAAAAAGGCCCCTGGACAAGCTTATACAAAAGAGTGTTATTCTCCTGTTTTCTTGGAAGAATCGATAATTCCTTTATATTTGTGTAATCGATTACGCAATACTACAACCATGACACAACACGAGTTTAGATATGCATCGCATCCCGAGGATGCAAAAGCCTATGGCACGGATGCATTACGAAAGCATTTTTTGATAGCCCCTATTTTCAAGGATGATACGATTAATCTCACCTACTCCATGTACGATCGGTATATCGTAGGGGGGGCCAAACCCGTCCAAAAGGACCTTCCCTTGGAGACCATCCCCTATCTGAAGTCCGAACATTTTTTGGATCGACGTGAGATGGGCATCGTCAACGTAGGGGGCAAGGGCACCGTTCTGGTGGACGGTACTCCTTATGAATTGGATAAAAAGGAAGCCCTATATATCGGCAAGGGAGCCAAGGAAGTGGTCTTTAAGATGGGGGGCAACCCATTGTTCTACATAAATTCGGCTCCGGCCCACCATGCCTTTCCCACCAAAAAAGTAGGCAGGGAAAATGCAGAGATCATTGAACTGGGGGATACCAAATACGCCAACAAACGCATTTTGAACAAACTGATTGTAAACAGTATTGTCGAGACCTGTCAACTGCAGATGGGCATTACCGAATTGGTAGAAGGCAATGTGTGGAATACCATGCCGGCCCATACCCATGAACGCCGGATGGAGGCTTATTTTTATTTTGATTTGGAAGAGGGCCAAACGGTATGTCATTTTATGGGGCAACCCCAACACACACGACATCTTTTTCTACAGAACCATCAGGCCGTGCTATCGCCGGAATGGTCCATCCATTCTGGGGCGGGCACCTCCAATTATACCTTTATTTGGGGCATGGCCGGGGAAAACCTGGATTATGGTGATATGGATGTCTGTGCACCCAATGAACTGAGATGACCATGGGCACGCTATTTGACCTTACTGGCAAAGTGGCCCTGGTAACGGGTTGCAAACGGGGCATTGGTTTTGCCATGGCCGAGGGATTGGCCGAAGCGGGGGCCCATATCATTGGCGTCTCCGCCTCCATGGAAGCATCGGGTTCCGCCATCGAAAAACGGGTCTTGGAAGTAGGAAGCTCCTTCAAGGGATATGCCTGTGATTTCTCAAACCGGGATTCCCTCTACACCTTTATCAAAAAGGTAAAGGCGGACCATCCAAAAATTGACATCTTGGTAAACAACGCAGGGACCATCTTGCGAAAACCGGCCGCTGAGCACCCAGATGCCTATTGGGACAAGGTCATGGAGGTAAACCTAAACGCCCAATTTGTCCTGAGTAGGGAAATAGGAAAGGATATGGTGGCCCAGGGAAGTGGAAAAATCATTTTCACGGCTTCCCTCCTCACGTTCCAGGGAGGCATTACCGTACCGGGATATGCCGCCTCCAAAGGAGCCATTGGCCAATTGGTGATGGCGCTTTCCAATGAATGGGCCGCCAAGGGGGTTCAGGTAAATGCCATTGCCCCTGGCTACATTGCCACCGATAATACCCAAGCATTGCGTGACGATGCCAAGAGAAGCACATCCATTTTGGAACGCATTCCCGCAGGACGCTGGGGAAAACCGGAAGATTTTAAAGGGCCCATAGTATTTCTGGCTGCCAAGGCCAGTGATTATATGAGCGGTTCCATCATCACCGTTGATGGAGGATGGATGGGTCGCTAATACAAGTCTATATGATAAAAGGAGTGCCACACATGATAGGGGGAAAACGTAAGGACCAGACCCTAAACGAACCCGTCTTGAATCTGACAACCCAAGACGGGTTAAATAATTAGTATGGGAAACGCCGGCTTTATTTCTGACAATTTTTTGTTGCACAACGCTTTTGCGGAAGAGCTGTACCATACCTATGCCGCGCCCCAACCCATCATAGACTATCACAGCCACTTGTCGCCCCAACACATTGCGGAGAACCATCTCTTTGGGAACCCCACCCAAGCATGGATTGATGGGGACCACTATAAATGGCGTGCCATGCGTACTGCGGGCATTGCTGAAAAATATATTACCGGTGATGCCCCGGATTCTGAAAAATTTAAGGCCTGGGCAAAGACGGTACCCCAGACCCTGAGAAATCCCTTATACCATTGGACACATCTGGAGCTCAAACGGTATTTTGACATTGACACCCTATTGAACGAGCAATCCGCTTTGGAAATATATCAGGAAACTTCCCAAAAATTGGCATCGGAAGCGTATACCTGCCAACGTCTGATTGAAAAAATGAACGTAACGGTCGTCTGTACCACGGAGGACCCCATTGATTCCCTGGCCTATCACCAAAAGTTGGCCAAAAGTGGTTTTGGTGTCAAGGTGAGTACATCCTTCCGGCCAGACAAGGCCATTTTGATAGGAAATGAAGGATTTATTTCCTACATAGCCCTATTGGGCGAGGTGAGTGGCACAGATATTACCTCCTATGAAAGCCTCTGCCGGGCCCTTGAAAAACGATTGGACCATTTTCATCACCATGGCTGTCGACTTTCCGATCATGGGTTGCCCTATGTGCCATTTGTCCCAGCTTCCCATACCGCTGTAGCGGCCATCTTCTCAAAACGAATGAAAGGCGAAACCCTATCAAAAGAGGAGCAGGAACAATTTCAAACGGCGGTTTTATTATTTTTAGGGGAGCAATACCATCAAAGGGGATGGGTGCAGCAGTTTCATCTGGGGGCGCTCAGAAACAACAATACACGTATGGACCGTGTCTTGGGGCCCGATACGGGATGGGATTCCATAGGGGATTTTGGTCAGGCACGGACCTTATCACGGTATTTGGATGCCCTGGATCAACAAAACAGTTTGGCCCAAACCATTCTCTATAATTTGAATCCGGCTGATAACGAGGTAATGGCCACCATGATAGGCAATTTCAACGATGGGACGGTAAGGGGCAAGATGCAGTGGGGGTCTGGCTGGTGGTTCTTGGACCAAAAGGATGGCATCATCAAACAACTGAATACCCTTTCCAATATGGGATTGCTCAGCTGTTTTGTGGGCATGCTCACAGATTCAAGGAGTTTTCTCTCCTTTCCGCGGCATGAGTATTTTAGAAGAATCCTCTGTAACCTATTGGGAACAGAAATGCAGCAAGGGGAGCTGCCCCATGATATGGAATTGATCGGCAGCTTGGTGACCGACATCTGTTATACCAATGCCAAGGCCTATTTCGATTTTTGACACCCTAAACGAACCTATTATAGTACAACATACTGAACTGACAACATGAAGAGAATAGTCACTTTTGGGGAAATCATGCTTCGCTTGGCACCTCCCGGTTTCCTGCGGTTTTCGCAGGCCCATAGTTTTGATGTGGTCTATGGGGGTGGGGAGTCAAACGTGGCCGTATCCCTGGCCAATTATGGGCTGCCCGTTGATTTTGTCACCCGCCTGCCCCATAACGACCTGGGACACTGTGCCCTCATGGAAATGCGAAAGCGCGGTGTGGGTACGGAACATATCATCTTCGGGGGTGACCGCTTGGGCATCTATTTTTTGGAAACGGGAGCAGTAAGCCGGGGCAGCAAGGTCGTTTATGACCGGGCCCACTCGGCCATGGCTGAGATCAAACCGGGCATGGTGGATTGGGCAACCGTCTTCTCCGGAGCCGAATGGTTCCATTGGACCGGCATCACGCCCGCTATTTCCCAAGGGGCCGCTGATGCGTGTATCGAGGCCGTAAAAGTGGCCAAAAAAATGGGGATCACCATTTCCACCGATCTCAACTACCGAGCCAAGTTATGGAACTATGGGGGCGATAGGGAAGCCATCATGACGGAACTCACGTCGCATTGCGATATTATTCTGGGCAATGAGGAAGATGCCGAAAAGCATTTTGGTATCAAACCGGAAGGGTTGGACATTACCACCCAAGGGGAGCATGTGACCGCAGAAGCGTTTTTATCGGTCTGTAAACAGATGATGAAAAAATTTCCGAATGCCAAAAAAGTCATCACCACCCTTCGAGGGTCCCTATCGGCTTCACACAATACCTGGGCCGGGGTGCTCTATGATGGTACCTCCCTCTACCAATCCCCCCAATACCAGATTACCCATATCGTGGACCGGGTAGGAGGTGGGGATTCGTTCATGGGCGGATTGATCTATGGATTGTTGCAGTGGCCCGGAAACGACCAACGGGCACTGGATTTTGCCGTGGCGGCCTCCTGCCTCAAACATACCATCAAGGGCGATGCCAATTTGGTGACCGTGGCCGAAGTGGAAAAATTAATGGGCGGTGACGCTTCTGGAAGGGTTTCAAGATAGGCCTCCCCCAACCCCGCCAAAGGAGGGGAATTTAGAGTGTTGGCCATACGGCTCGATAAGAATATGACGAAGAGTATGTAAATATGAATTTTAAAAAGTCCTTCCCCTGGGGAAGGATGTAGGATGATTTATGGCAAAATATACAAGGATACAGGTAGTACAGACCATGCAGGATACAGGGATGGTTCCCCTGTTTTACCATCCTGATGTGGCACTCGGAAAAAAAATAATGAAGGCCTGCTATGACGGTGGGGCCAGATTACTGGAATTTACCGCCCGTGGTGATTTTGCCTTTGAGGTCTTTTCGGAATTGAACAAATATGCCCTGGCCGAACTGCCCGGAATGATGATGGGCGTAGGATCCATCACCGATGCCCCGGCCGCTTCCCTTTATCTACAAATGGGAGCCCACTTTGTGGTCACCCCTTCCCTGAGGGAGGACATTGCCCTTATCTGTAACCGTAGAAAGGTATTGTATGCCCCGGGTTGCGGGAGTTTAACGGAAATCAATCGCGCGGAGGAACTGGGGGTGGAAATCATCAAACTGTTTCCCGGGTCTACCTATGGTCCCGGTTTTGTAAAGGCCATCAAAGGACCCCAACCTTGGACCAGCATTATGCCCACCGGGGGGGTCAGTACCGATGAGGCCAATCTGAGGGAGTGGTTCAATGCAGGGGTCAGTTGCGTGGGTATGGGCTCTAAATTGATCTCCAAGGAACTACTGGCCCAACAAGATGTTGCGGGACTCCAAAGGAAAGTCGCCGAGACATTGGCATTGATTAAAAAAATACGGAAATCCAAGGCATGAATCGCAGGTCACTACCCTACATACTGATGGCCCTGCTAGCGCTCGGTTGCACACAAAGCGGCACCAAGGTTCTCAAACTCGCCCATGGATTGGATGTCAACCACTCGGTGCACAAGGCCATGGTGCAAATGGGAACCGACCTGGAGCGGCTTTCAAACGGAAAAATGACCGTTGAGATCTACCCCAGCCAACAGCTGGGGACCGAACGGGAGTGTCTGGAGCTATTGCAGATAGGCAGTTTGGATATGACCAAGGTATCCGTGGGTGTCATGGAGAACTTTGCCCCCAAGATGAAGGTCTTGGGCCTCCCCTTTCTCTTTAGGGACAAAGCCCATGTCTTTACCACACTCGATGGTCCCATTGGCCAACAACTGTTGGACGAAGGCAAACAATATTGGCTAAAGGGTTTGGCCTACTACGATGCCGGAAGCCGTAGCTTTTATACCAAGCAACGCCCTGTAAAAGCCCCCAAGGACCTGGAGGGTATGAAGATTCGGGTCATGGAGAGTGTCACGGCCATGGAGATGGTCCGCAGTCTGGGGGGTTCCCCTACTCCCATTTCCTGGGGGGAACTCTATACCTCCCTACAGCAAGGAGTGGTGGATGGGGCCGAAAACAATCCCCCCAGCTTTTATCTATCACGCCATTATGAAGTGTGTAAATACTACGTCCTTGACGAGCATACGGCCCTGCCCGATGTCCTGGTCATGGGCACCCATGCCTGGGAAGGGTTATCAGAACAGGAACGACAATGGTTGCAACAAGCGGTCACCAACTCCGTAACATACCAACGGGAACTGTGGGCACAATCTGAAAAAGAAGCCCTGGAAGCGGTTATCGCCGCCGGGGTGGAGGTCATCACCCCTGACAAGGCCCCCTTTATGGAAAAGGTGGAGGGGCTGTACGAAAGTTACAGGGAAGACCCCGAATTTTTTCAATTGATCCAAGATATCAGGGATTTGGAATAATACGTATGAGAAAACAAGTGGACAACATATTGGGCAAAACATTGGTAGTCATAATGGCCGTTATGGTCATCAATGTGTTATGGCAGGTCTTTAGCCGTTATATTCTGGGCACACCCAGTTCCTTTACCGATGAGTTGGCCCGTTACCTGATGATCTGGGTGGGCGTATTGGGTGCCGCCTATGTTTCGGGAAGGAATATGCACGTGGCCATAGATGTCATTCCCTCGCGTTCCAAAGACAAGACCCGTAAAAGGCTCTTGACCCTCGTGTATGTCCTCATCATCCTATTTGCCCTGTTCGCCATGGTCATCGGGGGGTTCCGATTGGTCTACATCAGTTACTTATTGGGACAAAAATCCCCTGCACTGCAAATTCCGTTGGCCTTGGTCTATATGGTGATTCCTTTGAGTGGGTTGCTCATTATGTACTACAAGTCCAATGATTTAAAAAAGATATGAGATGGCAGAATATATCCCGGTCCTAGTTTTGGTATTGAGCTTTATTTGCTTCTTGGGCATTGGAACGCCCGTGGCATGGAGTATTGCCCTATCATCCTTGTTGACCATGTTGGTGAGCATTCCCTTTTTCCCGGCCTTGACCACGGTATCACAGCGCATGGCCACTGGGTTGGACAGTTTTGCCCTTCTTGCCATTCCTTTTTTTATCCTATCGGGGCAATTGATGAACAAGGGAGGGGTCGCCCATAGGCTCATTGCCTTTGCCAAGACCCTGGTGGGGGCCTTGCCCGGAGGGTTGGCCCTCATCAACGTGATTGCTGCCATGCTCATGGGGGCCATAGCGGGATCTGCCATGGCATCGGCATCCGCCATGGGAAGCATCTTAGGCCCTGAAATGGAAAAGGATGGCTATTCAAAGGAGTTCGGGGCGGCCGTGAACATTACCTCGAGTACCACCGGATTGATCATTCCGCCCAGTAATGTATTGATCGTATATTCCCTCGCCAGTGGGGGAGTCTCCATTGCGGCCCTCTTTTTGGCGGGTTACATCCCGGGTATCCTGACCGGACTTTTTTTAATGATCGTGGCCTCTATATGGGCCAAACGAAAAAACTATAAGGTAGGGAAACGCAGTAGTCTAAAGGAGGTGGGCAAAACCTTTGTGGACGCCTTCACAAGCCTTATGCTCTTGGTGGTGGTCATCGGGGGTATTGTCTCAGGTATCTTTACGGCCACGGAAGCTTCTGCCATAGCAGTGCTGTATTGCCTTATCCTAGGGTTTGTCTATAAGGAAATCAAGTGGAGGGACCTTTCTGAGATCCTGCTGGATTCCTCAGCCACCACGGCCGTGGTCATGCTCCTCATCGGGGCCTCCATGAGCATGTCCTGGGTCATGTCCTATGAGAACATTCCGCAGGATATCAGTACCACTCTGTTGGCCCTCAGTGACAATCCCATCATTATTCTATTGATTATCAATCTACTCCTACTATTCGTGGGTATTTTTATGGACATGACCCCCGCCGTTCTTATTTTCACCCCTATCTTTCTACCCATTGTCACGGCTCTGGGCATGGACCCCATTCATTTTGGCATTGTTATGGTCCTTAACTTGTGCATTGGTCTCTGCACGCCTCCGGTGGGCTCTGTTTTATTTGTAGGGGTCGGAGTGGCCAACACCTCCATTGAAAAAGTGGTCAAACCACTATTGCCTTTGTTTTTGGCCATGATCCTGGCCCTGTTCCTGGTCACCTATTTCCCTCAATTGAGCCTTTGGCTCCCCAAACTGTTCGGCGTCTAATCTACCTTAGGGGAAGGTACTGGGCCGGAATCCCTCAAAGATGAATCCCGTACCATAAGGGTGGGGGACAATACCACGCGTTTTTGGGTTTTTGCAGTATCGGTAACATCCGTTCCATCCAGAAAGACCCTGGCTGCCATTCGCCCCATTTCCATGGGCGATTGGTCCACCGAGGAAATGGATAGGTCCATAATCTGGGTAAAAGGTTCATTACTGAAGCCCACCACGCAGATATCATCAGGAATACGGTACCCTTTCTGTACTAACCATTTGATGGCCCCCAGAGCGCCATAATCAGACGAAGAAAAGATGGCATCGGGTGGATTTTCCACGGCCATGAGTCGTTGGGCGGCCCGTAGACCCTCTTCCTCCACACTTGTAATGTCCAGGACCAGCTCTTCCCTATAGGCCAGGCCACTATCCTTCAAGGCCTGCTGATACCCCTTGAAGCGCTCCCAATAAATCTCCAGGGTACGGTCTCCCCGTAAATGCGCGATGGTCCTACATCCCTGCTTTACCAAGTGCATCGTAGCATCGTACCCTCCCTGAAAGTCATCTATTGCCACCGAAACAACACCTTCCATATCGCGTTTCCTATCAAAAAAGACCATGGGGAGTCCCTTTTTCAATACCTGCTCAAGGTGGTCAAACTTCGTATTGGTCCGGGCAATGGAAATAATGATACCCTCCACCTGGGAGTTCATCAGGTTTTGGATAATGTCCCGTTCCCGTTGTTCCTCATCATGGGTTTGACAAATGATTACATTGTACCCCTTTGGATATAACTCTTCCTCAATGCCCCTGATCACGTTTGAAAAAAAATGCCGATTAATAAAGGGCACCACGACCCCTACATTGGTGCTCTTTCCGTTCTTTAGGGCCAGGGCCAATTTGTTGGGCACATAGTTCATTTCCCTAGCAGTGGACATCACCATTTTTTTGGTGGCCTCACTGATTCTAGGATGGTCATTGAGCGCCCTGGAAACCGTGGCCGCCGTAATACCCAGCTTTTTGGCAATGTCGTAAATGGTTGTCTTGTGCGCCATTTCCTTAGTGGGGAGCGACTGAACTAGTCTTGAATTATTGAATTTGTTTTTGCAGCTGTTTTTCGCAATATACCAAGAATTGCGTTATCGATTGCATTAGCGTATGTTTCAGCTAGGGCAAAAGCATTTAACTTTTGCAAAACGTTAATTTACCGGAAACCAATG
>JBFOLQ010000359.1:0-4306 GCA_040830145.1 Flavobacteriaceae bacterium
AAAGATGCTCAAGGCAATCTCTTCGGGGGTATTGGCGCCAATTTCAAGACCACATGGGGCATAGATATGGGCTTTTTCCTCTTTTGATAATGCCATTCCTTTTGCCGCAAATTCGGACATCATTTTATCAAAGCGCTTTCTAGGGCCCAAAGATGCAATATAGGGTGCCTTACTCTTGACCAACTGCTCTAAATTGTCATAATCAGTCTTATAGTCGTGAGCCATCAAGACAATAGCGGTCCTATCATCGATTTGGGGCCTTGCCGTCCCTTCCTTCGGGAAGATATTGGCAACTGTACGAAGCTTGTCCTTTTTCAATTTTTGGATATTCCCCACCAAACTAACGTCCCAATCCATGATATGCGCCATTTCAATCATGGGATATATATCATAATTATCCCCATAAATGGCCAAATGGTATTGGGGGGGTATCAATTCCACAAAGACAGATGCCGTTCCCTCATCCTGGGCAAAGTGAAAAGTGGCCGACTTGCCCCGGTTACGCACTTGTTCAATTCCCTCATGAATAAACTCCCTAAGTCCCTTATTCCTACATCCATCCAAATCGTTCCGGTCAGCATCATAATAATAGCTTTCCCCAAGGGTTGCCCAGGTAACAAAACCACGCAGACCTGTAATAGTGGCCAAGAAATGTTCCTTTCTATCTGTCACACATTGCTTCAGGATTTCCACCATCCTTGACGTTTCACCCAAAGGGGAAATCAGTACATCAATGATCCCATTGCATCCCAAGCCCACTCCTATTTCCTTCTCTTTTGAGGTATCATAGGTAACAATGGAGGGCTCTTGTTTTATAATGGCCATTTGGGAGCGCTTCAGGGCATCCCCTTCCAAGCATCCCCCACTGATGCCCCCTTCAAAGACACCTGACTCAAATACCAGCATACGGGCCCCTTCCCTACGATACGAAGATTCCTCTACCCGCACCACTTGGGCAATTGCACACCTTTCCTCGGAACCTTTAAGGGATTCGTACAACTTTAATATGGACTTGATTTCCTTCACTCGTTTTTGGTCACTGTTGCTTTTTAACGACCATAGGCTAATATATCCAAAATATGGGTATATTAAGAGCCTGTTTAGGATTTTGTCAATTGGCTTTCCATATGTCTTTTGATACAAACAAAATCCCAATCATAAAATCCCAAACGCGCTCTGGGAATTCAAATTTTTTGCCTCATGCAGGATGCCTTTGACAGGGAAATCAACTATGTACGCATCGCCGTAACGGACCGTTGCAATTTACGCTGCTTTTATTGTATGCCAGCAAAGGGCATTCCCTATGAACCCAAATCCCATCTTTTAAGTTATGAGGAAATCACTAGGTTGTTAAGGGTCTTGGGTGAATTGGGATTCAAAAAAGTTCGGTTTACTGGCGGGGAGCCTTTTTTGCGAAAAGATTTCATGCAGCTATTGGAAACCGCTTCCAAACTCCCAAAATTTGAATCGGTCCATATTACATCCAATGGCACCCTTTTACGCCCCCATCTTCCCATGTTAAAGGAGTTGGGCATCACTAAAATTAACCTGAGTCTCGACTCACTTGATCCAAAACGGTTCAAGCAAATTACACGTAGGGATGATTTTGTGGAAGTGATGGATACCCTTTATGAACTGATCAATAATGGGTTTTCGGTCAAAATTAATGCCGTGGTCATGCAGGGCATCAATGTGGAGGATATTGTACCCTTGGCCCAACTGACCAAACAGCATCCCATTGAGGTTCGCTTTATAGAAGAAATGCCCTTTAACGGAGGGTATAGAACACAGGCTGATCCCTACAGGGCCAAGGATATTTTTACCACCCTAAAGGCCCAATTTCATGGCCTACGGCCCTTGGAAGGGAAACACGGAGATACCGCCAATGTCTTCCAAATCCCAGGACATACGGGAAGTATAGGAATCATCGCGGCCTTTACCCGAACCTTCTGCAATACATGCAATCGACTCCGTATCTCACCCAAAGGGGATATCAAGACATGTCTATATGATGGTGGTGTGTTCAACATTCGTGACTTTATGCGAAATGGGGCCACGGACAAAGCGTTATTGGAAAAATTCAGGCAATTGATCCGGCTAAAGCCCAAGGATGGTTTTGCCGCCGAAACTTCGGGAACCACCTCTAAAGTGCGGGAAAGCATGAGTGAGATTGGGGGGTAATGGGTAAAGTACTAGATACTTGACGATGGAGGTTGGCTATTAAATGTGAGATTTTAGAAAGTAGATTAGGAATTGTGGAACTCCTCCTGAGTTGTAGAACTCAAGCAATCAAATGAAGCAAAAATTAGTAATAACAGGTGGCTTTGGAAAAATAGCCCGATTTTTTGTCAAAAACTTTTATGATAAATATGACATTACTGTTGCTGACATTGTTACTAATGATAAAACCTTTCCTGAAAATGTAAAAATCGTAAAAGCAGATTTAACCAATTTCAATGTATGCAAAGAACTGTGTGCAGGAATGGATACGATTATACATTTAGCTGGAATAGCAAACCCTGACTCAAAATTTGAAGATGTTTTGAACGCCAACATAATAGTCTCGAAAAATATTTTTGAAGCGGCAAGCAGTGCGAAATGTAAAAAAGTAATCTATGCAAGCAGTGCACAAACCATTGAGGGTTATGATGAAGACGTACAGGTCAGCAGTAATATGCCAGTTAGACCAAAAAACTTCTACGGGGTTTCTAAATGTTTTGGAGAAGCTTTAGGTGCTTATTATGCTTTCCAAGAAAACATCCCTGTGATATGCTTACGAATTGGAGCATATGAATTTCCACATGATTTTATTGAAATGAATGCACGAGATTTAAGTGCTTTCCTTCATCCTGAAGATTTTAATCAGTTATTAAATAAGTGTATTGAAACGAAAAACTTGAAGTATGAAATTTTAAATGCAATATCAAATAACAGATACAAAAGGTTAGATATATCGGAATCAATTGAAAAGGTTGGTTATCAACCCAAGGCAGATGCATTTGAACTATTTACGCTTAAAGAGAAAAAATAAATGGCTACAACAGCGTACAAGTCATTACTTGTCAGCCTACTTCTGAACACCTTCGTAACTACTAATAATCTATACCGATTACAGAATCCGAATCCTCTATGAGCAATACATTTATCCCCTACCAAAAAGCCCTGACCATTTTAGAGGCGCACAGAGGACATTTCCCAGTGGTATCCCAACCCTTGGAATTCTGTACCGGGATGATTTTGGCCGAGGATTTACGGGCCGACCGTGACTTCCCTCCCTTTGATCGGGTGACCATGGATGGCATCGCCATTGCCCATGCCACTTTTGCCAAAGGGGAGCGTTCTTTTCCCATACAGGACATAGCCGCCGCGGGCATGCCCCAAATGACCCTACAGGACGTAAAGGATTGTTTGGAGGTTATGACCGGTGCCATCATGCCACAACATGCAGATACCGTCATTCGCTATGAAGACTTGCATATTGAAAATGGAATTGCCAGGGTGCAATCGGATGCCATTAAATATGGCCAGAACATCCATTTTAAGGGAATGGACATTCCTAAGGGAACCGTTATTGTAAAAAAGGGCATACTACTATCCAGTGCAGAAATCAATATCGCTGCGTCTATTGGAAAAGCCCGTCCCAAAGTGTTGCAACCACCCAAGGTTGTGGTTGTCTCCACAGGGAACGAGTTGGTGCCCGTTTCACAAAAGCCGGCCTTGCACCAAATACGACGATCCAACGTTCACGGCATACAAAATACCTTAAGTGAATGGGGGTTACAAAGTGATTTGGAACACCTCCCTGATGACAAGGAACACCTAATAATGGCCATCAACCAACTTTTGGAACAGTACGATGCGCTCATTTTTACTGGAGGCGTCTCCAAGGGAAAATTTGACTACCTACCCGAAGTGCTGGATGAGCTGGGTGTTACAAAACACTTCCACAAAGTACAGCAACGCCCTGGAAAACCTTTTTGGTTTGGGTCCAGGGGCGATCACACCAAAATATTTGCATTACCAGGCAACCCTGTTTCTTCCTTTGTCTGTGTATATATTTATTTCAGGTATTGGCTTCAAAAGTCCCTGGGATTAGAGGTCGAGACGCTATATGTCGAATTGGGAAAAGAAGTGAAATTCACTCCCGATCTTGTTTATTTTTTGGCAGCCAAACTGGAATCCACCCCTGATGGCAAACTCTTGGCACATCCCGTTAAGGGGAATGGTTCGGGGGACTTTGCCAACTTGGTAAAAACGGATGGTTTTATAGTACTTCCCCAAGAAAAAAGTGTTTTTAAGCCAGGGG
>JBFOLQ010000360.1:0-12408 GCA_040830145.1 Flavobacteriaceae bacterium
CAGTCAGGTAACTTTTGAAGGGAATACGGTAACTGCCGACTTGATGTATACCACTTCCCTAAGTGGGGGAAGGGTATTTTATGGAGGAATTAGCGATGTTACCAGTATTATTAATGGGATATCCAATCCAAGTACCAATACATACGATTTTTCCGGGCTTACAGTGGATAACTCTTCTACCTATTGCAATTCTGCGACCGTATTAGGAGGATGGAGCCTTTTTATTTTTTATTCACATGCCAGTTTACCTGCATCTACCATTAACCTCTACCAAGGATTCGATGGGGAAAGCAATAATTCCTATTCCTTTACTTTAAGCGGTTTCTACGCTATTGGGTCTGTTGGTGCCAAGACCACAGTACTTTCATGGGAAGGAGACCAGACACTGGCAAACAATGAGTCCTTAACATTTACTACGCCTTCTGCCGGGACCAATGAGCTAAATGGGGATGGGGATAATGATGGGGTAACAGATAATCCCTTTAACTCGACCATCTATGACGATACCGTTGGGCCTCCGGTAAACATAACCACTACCTATGGTGTGGATGTAGATACCTATGACGTTTCTAGTTACATAGGAGTAGGGGAAACTACAGCTACTACTTCGGTAAATGTGGGACAAGATTATGTTATCATGAACGCAGTGGTTCTTAAGGTGCCGTCTAACCTGGTTACAGGTAACGTTTTTGAAGATGTTAACTATGGAGGTGGATCGGGAAGGAATTTGGCCACCGCCTCGGGAGTTGGAGTCTCCGGAGCAACAGTTGAATTATACGATAATACAAGTAGCCTGATTGATACTAAAACCACAGACACTAATGGCGATTATGTCTTTGCAGGGATGGCGAATGGGAGTTACAGCGTTAGGGTAGTTAATGGGAGTGTAAGGTCTTCGAGAGGAGGAGGTTCTGCTTGCACTACCTGTATTCCAATTCAAACCTTCAGAAAAGACTATTTGCTAAGCACCCTGACTGAAACCACCAGTGAAGTTGGTGGGGCTAATCCTTCCGGGGCAGACCCCGCAGCAGGAACTTTAACAGGCGCACAGTCCATAGCCTCAGTATCCATTAGCAATGAAGGGGTGGCAGGGCTAGACTTTGGTTTCAATTTTAACACCATAGTGAATACCAACGAAGATGGGCAAGGCTCCCTGGATCAGTTCATTATCAACTCGAATAACCTGGATGAAACAGGGCTCAATATTCTGACCAATTCTATTTTTGACCCTGCAGCAGGTGATGACACCTCAATCTTTATGATTCCTCCTACAGGTGATGCCTTGGGAAGGACGGCCGATAGCAATTTTGGCAGTGGGTATTTTGACATCTTTATTACAAATAGTACTTCCTTAACTACCATCACAGACAACGATACCAAATTAGATGGGAGGACTCAAACGGCCTATTCAGGGGATACCAATAGCGGAACTGTAGGTTCTGGTGGCACGGCTGTGGGTACATCCGGTACTACATTACCAAATTATGACCGGCCCGAAATTCAGGTTCACCGGAATAGCGGCGATGTTATAACAACCAGTGGTAGCGATGTGGAAATACGAAATATCGCTGTGTATGCAAATAACAATGCGGGTATTAGAGTAGATGGTGGTTCAGTAGACATCTTAGAAAACCTACTGGGGGTTAATGCTCTGGGTGCTAATGCAGGAAATATTGACGATGGGGTCGAAGTCACCGCGGGCACTACTATGGTAGACGGAAATTATATTGCTACCAATACGGACGCTGGTGTTATGATCAATGGAGGTACCTCTACCACGGTTCAAAACAACCATATAACGGCCAATGGCGATGGGGCCTGTGACGATAATATTACCATTCAAAGCGGCTCGGGAATTCTCATTCAACAAAATTTAATAGACAGCGCCGCCTCTCTAGGAATTGATGGTGACGGTATTACTGGAGGTGTAACTATAAGTCAAAATACCATAAGAACTTCGGGCCAGGATGGCGGGAGTTGTAGCGGGAATGTAGAGAATGCAGGAATTTTGCTCGATGGTAGCAATTCTACGATTAACTATAATATAATTGATTCTAATGGAGGTCCAGGGATTGTACTTGCCGGAGGAAATAGCTCAGGGAACTTAATTTCCAGAAATTCCATCTATGCCAATGGTACTACTAGCGATGCCCTGGGAATAGACCTTGATAATTCAGACGATGTCGGAGACGGAGTTACTCTTAACGATACTGATGATACCGATAACGGGCCTAATGGATCTGCTAATTTCCCAATAATTTCAGCGGCTTATCCATCAGGATCTAATGTGGTCATAAAAGGATGGGCCAGGCCAGGTTCAACTATCGAGTTTTTCCTTACGGACGTAAATCAGGGAACGGCAACGGAAGGGGATAACGAGTTGGGATTATCAACAGATTACGGAGAAGGTCAGGTATATATGGGTACTGGTATAGAAGGAAGTGGCGCAGACCTGGATGCAGGCTCTTCTGTATATACAGATGTTGATGGCAATACGGACAATACCAATGAGTTCGAATTTAGTATTCCTATGCCTCCCGGAGTCACTGTGGGGAACTATATAACCGCCACCGCTACTTTGGCAAATACTACCTCGGAATTTTCGCCTTTCAGTATCATAAAAATTAGGACGATAATTACAAACAGAAGAATCACATACAGAGTCAATCAGTAACTAAAACCGGACAACCAAAGATCAATTCATAGAATAAATCTTACATAAAAACAAGAATTACCTGATAATCAATCAAATAGAAAGTAAAACACCCTGGTTTTTGGACTTTCTAATTGCTGTGTACAACAATTTTTCGGGATTTACCTATTCATTTTTAGCTCTACACAACAATTTTTAGCTTCATTTAGCATTCAAATTTACATTTGTGGCGATATTACGCCTGGTACGGCTCCTACCTCTAGCCTATAAGACCAGCATCTTAATGCCCCTTAGTATGATTGCATTTCGAAGTGGACTTTTGGCCAAAAAACACGCTCATAAGAACAGTAGCTTCTGTTTTATTGTGGTGTTTTTTATGTTATTTCTTACCTCAAGTACGACCAGCGCGCAGGTAACAGAGGATTTTGAGAGTGGTGTTGCTACCGGATGGACAACCTCCGGTACTGCCAGTACAGGGACTTTTGTGGTGGCTAATCCTACTTTAGAGACAACAAGTGGAGTGACTACTCAACTAGAAGATGACCATACCCCATCTCCGGGAGTAAATGCTTATTTCACTGCTACGAACAGTTCTGCCGGAAATGCAGATGTGGATGGAGGAGTTTCAATTACTACTTCTCCTGTGTATAATATTGCGTCTACGTCTCAGTTGTCTATTTGGTATTTCTTTGGGCAGCGAGACAACGGGGATGATAGCGGGGATTTCTTCCGTTTAGAGTACTCCCTTAATAGCGGTAGTACCTACACCACCCTGGTCAGTATTGGAGATGTGACTACCAATGCGGCCTGGACCGAGGCAACCGCCTCTATCCCCGCCGGCTCAAATGTGGTGATCAGAGTCTCAGTATCGGATGGTACAGGAGGTGGGGATATCATAGAAGGTGGGATAGATGATTTAAGTATTACTCCATTAACACCAACGATCTCAATAGATGATGTTTCGGTGGATGAGGATGCAGGCACTGCGACTTTTACAGCGACACACACCTTACAAAGCACGGGAGGCCCCTTTACGGTCAACTACACCACGGTTGATGGAAGCGCTATAGCCCCGGCAGATTATACCTCCCAAACAGGAACTTTAAGTTTTAATGGGACTATAGGCGATACAGAACAGATTACCATTACGATAAACGATGATTTTACTTTTGAAGGAGATGAAACTTTCAGTATACAATTTACAAGCAGTTCAGACGGTACTGTGAATATTAGCGATACCGGAACAGGCACCATCCTAGATGATGAGAGTGATCCTAACACCACAAGACCCTATGAAGAACGGTACGCTATGAATCTGCAGGGGAATTTTCTAATGAGAGGAAATACAAACCTGCAATGTGTGGCCAGTTGTCCGGGCACACCTACAACGAATAATCCGTCTGTGGTAATGGGCTATGCGGATGTAGATGCGGACGGAACCACCGTGAATTCGAGTAGCAGTAATTTTACCATTCCGGCAGGCGCGACGGTAGAATGGGCGGGCTTATACTGGGGTGGTATGTACAATAGTAGTAATTCGGGAATTACAAATCCTGGCGGGGCACTTAATATTGACCAGGTAAAATTTCAAGCCCCTGGAGCCGTAGGATATTCAACGATAAATGCCCAGGTAAGAAATATCGAAACGGTAGCTTTCAGCGGTTGGAATACTTTTATGTCTTATGCAGATGTAACCAGTATGGTCCAGGCAGGCGGAAGCGGGACCTACTTTGTAGCGGATATTGCGTTAGCCACCGGGAGTTCATTTACAGGGCCACACGGGGGGTGGAATATGGTAGTCATTTATAGTGATCCTACTGAGAAAACCAGGCGGATAAGTACCTGGGATGGATTTCAGTTCTTTGGTTTTGGAGCAAATGATAATTTTACGGTAACTGGTTTACTTACCCCAGGTACAGGGGCCTTTGAAACCCATGCAGGATATTATGGCATGGATGGAGAGGCCAGTAGTTCAGGAGATTTCGTAAGTATCAACGGCACTGCCCTTGCCAATGCTCTAAATCCTAACAACAATACCTTGAATGGTACTATCTCCGAGTTTGGAGTAGATGTTGGGGGTAGAAACCCGAACTTTGGGTATAGCTGGGGGGTAGATGTTGATGTCTTTGATGCGTCTGGTACCGTCCCTAACAGTGCTACGAGCTTGAATGTTGTTTTGGGAAGTTCCAGTGAAGGGATATGGGGAGGTGTTTTTGTGGTATCTAACGAAATTGCGTTTCCCGCAGTTTCGTCAAAAACCTTTGGCCCTACTTCAATTTCTCAAGGTGATGAGGCAACGGTAACCCTGATCGTTGACAATCCTGCTCAAGGTGTAAATCTGACGAATCTCACATTAACAGATAACCTACCTTCAGGAATGACCATTTCCGCAACGCCTAATGCTACATCCTCTTGCGGAGGTTCCATATCGGCAGTTCCGGGAGCAAGTAGCTTTTCTGTTTCAGGAGTTTCTCTTAATGCAGGGAACAGCTGCACCCTCACTTTTGACGTGGTGACTGATGATATTGGCACCTATAACAACACGCTCAGCCCGAGCGATATTACCAACGATCAGAATATTCCACTCGCGGGAGAAACCACAGGTACTTTGACCGTTACAGTCCGATCAGTAATTACGAATAAAAAAATCACCTATCGGGTTAATCAATAATTCTGTAGTGATTTCCTTACAATTTTTGATTGTAAATCACTCATTTATAGATGGTTATAAGAGTAACACATCAATAAACCACTGCTTTATACCACAATCCAAAGGCTTCACAACAATTTTTTTTAGAGCTCCATAATTAGTTTAAGTTTTGTAGGGACAACCAATTAGACGGTCAAAAACACAAACTTGTGAATTTGGCCGTAATCGCTTGATGGATCTTAAGGCCCTAATGCAAATAAAGCAGCTTCCCACCTGGCTTGTTTTGACTGCAATTTTATTGTGTTCATTGCAATCTGCCGCTCAAACCACCTTTACAGAAAGTGCAGTTGCCTATGGGCTTAATCTTAACCAAAATAAAGATGGAGGACATGCCTGGTCCGACTTTGATGGTGACGGAGATATTGATGTGTTGGTTTTAGAAAATAGCGGAAGCGCTAGAAGTTTTCTAATGCAGAACAATGGGGCAGGAACCTTTACCAATGTGCAAGCTACCCTTGCTCCGGGAATGTTATCGGCGCCTGCCGAAAGACAAGCTGCTTGGGGGGATCTAAACAATGACGGGAGACCGGATTTTATGATCATTTCTCATGGGAATAGTAGTAGCAATCCGGCCTTACAGATATTTCTTCAAAACGCTAGTGGAACTTTTGGCGATGGAGTGGGAGGAACAGCTCCAATTACAGTTGGAAGAAGTGGTTACACTATTAATATTAACCCGATAAATGCCGAAGGTGCCGGTTTTTTCGACTTTGAAGGCGATGGGGACCTCGATATCTTTTTTGACAGTCATAATTATGGCATAGAGCTTTTGCGAAACAACTACATCAACCACACCACTCATACCATAGTAAATCCGCCGGCAGCGAGCCTTTTTACCCATATTACTACGGGCAACGGATCTGGTGTTGTGCAATTTGGACTCAATCAATTTGCAACAGATGGGGATTATGGGACCGCCGCTGATGTGGATGATGACGGCTGGGTGGATATTTTTATGAGAAAGAGAGATGAGAACGATTTCTTTCTAAATCAGGGAGGTACCTTTACTAGTGGATCAGACCTGGCTCAGGCCGCCAATGGGAATAAAGGAGGAAATGGTTTATGGGATCTGGACAATGACGGGGATTTAGACGCGGTTTGGACAGAAAACGGGCTGACCCAGATTTTTAGAAATGACGGACCGGGAATTTGGACGGCGCTTGGAGGAGGGGTGTTCCCGGGCTTACCCCAACCGTCCAATACCGATAACGGTAGTTCCTCAAATGATATAGATGCCCTTGCAGGAGGCGATATTGACAATGACGGGGATATAGACATCATATTGGTCGGTGATACCAGAAGCTATCTCTATATCAATCAACTAAATAGTCCAACCCCCGCTCCAGGTGTGGTTGGAAGCGGTGCAGCAATGACATTTGCCCTCGATACTCAGACTTTTAATACCAGAAACGGGGAAGGTACTACCATGGTAGATGTAGACGATGATGGAGATCTTGATATTTATATGAATATTAGTCATAGCAGCGGAAATCAACTGTGGATCAATAACTTACCGGCCGCGAATAGAAACAACCATCTTATGGTAAATGTTACTGAAGATCGGGCTCCGGACGGTAGTACGGGAGGCTTCTCCGGTAGGATTGCCCTTGGTACTAACGTATTAATAAGGGATTGTGATGGAAATATCGTTAGTGGTTTAAGACAGGTAAATGGCGTTTTCGGGCATGGTACTCAACAACCGGAATTGGTACACTTTGGCTTACCCTTGGGAGAAAGTCAGACCTATCTGATAGAAGTCCACTACCCAAATTTTTACGACCCAGTGAATGGTATTTCCAGGCTCATAGCAACCGGAATTGCACAACCGGGTCTAATTCCGGGCACTAATCATTATACACTAACGACTACAGACGCCGAGTCGCTTGAAAACCCTAATGCCCCGGTAGCAAACGATGATTTGGAAATTGTTACATTGGGGACCTCCATTTCAGTTCAAATTAGCCTTTTTGACAATGACACGGAGCCGGATGGAGATAATTTCGCCATTGAGAGTGTAGTACAACCGGCCATTGGTTCTGTGGTCATAGATGATGCTGATTTGGGTCTGGTAACTTATACCTATAGCGCAGCTGTTCCTTTCCCCGGAACTACCTTCGATTATACCATAACTGATTCAGCTGATACGCTTTGTCCTTCAGCAGGAAAATCTGATACCGCCACTGTCACGGTATATGAACCCTGTGCCGACCCAGGGGGGATAGACTCTGACGGAGATGGCATAAATGATATCTGCGATGAAGATGATGACAATGATGGAATTTTAGATAGTGTCGAAAGCCCTAGAACTGTACTATGGGTTACAAATGGTACTCCTGGCAGTGAAGAGCAAAATACCATAGACAAACTAATAGCCCTTGGATATACGGTCACTGTGGTGGATGACAATGTGGCAAGTGACGCAGATAATTATGATGTGACCTTCATTTTTGAAGACGTATTTAGCGGAGATGCCTATGCCAATGTAGCCAATATGACTACTACTACCAAGGGGGTGATTACCAGTGAACCTGCCTTGCATGATGAAATCCTTGGTGCAGCTACAGGCGGCAATAGCGTAAACGCATTTATAGATATCATAGACAACGCACATTTCATCACAACTGGCTTATCCTTAGGTAATTACGATATTGCTGACGCGGAATATTATGGCACAAGTCTGACCTCTGGGACAGAATTGGGAAGGCATCCAAACGGTGAAGGATCGGTGGTAATCTGGGAGAAAGGGGAGGCCATGGAAGTAGGTATTGCTCCGGGAAGAAGAGCTATAGTGCCTCATACTAATGGAAATGGTGGATTTAATAGTGACGGAGAGGATCTTTTAGTCAATGCGATCATATGGACCTCCCGTACAGATACCGATCTCGACGGGGTGGACGACTATCTTGATCTTGATAGCGACAATGATGGCATTTACGATGCGGTAGAAGCTGGTCATGATCAATCACATACCAATGGAAGATTAACGGCTGCAGTTGGCTTGGATGGAGTAGGGGATAATGTCCAAAATTCAGGGCAGGAAGATAGCGGGACGGTAAACTATACCTTGCAAGATTCCGATAGCGATACTAACCATGATTTTGTTGAATTAGATAGTGATAATGATGGATGTGAAGATGTGTTAGAGGCAGGTTATACCGAAAATAGTGGGGCTACCGGCGAATTGCAGGGTACGGGATACCATGCAACAACAGGACTCGTAACAGGAAATATTGATGGTTACACACCGCCGTTAGATGGCGACACTAATACCGTTTTTGATTTTAGGGAAGCGGGAAATGCACCTACGATCACCACCCAACCCCCGGACACTCAGACATGCCCTGGATGTGACACAGCAATTACCGTAGTTGCCTCAAATACAGATACTTATCAATGGCAAATATTCAATGGTTCTATTTGGGTAGATCTATCGGATAGCGGTATTCACGGTGGCACCAACACAAGTACTTTGACCATCACAAATGCTTCTACTTCAGACAATGGAAATCAGTATAGGGTTATCATCTCCAATTCGAGTTATATCTGTACAACAGAAACGTCCAATGTGGCCACGCTTACTGTCCGGGTTAATACGGTGATCACCAATAGAAAAATCACCTATAGGGTCAATAAAAACTGAAGTTTTCTAATTGCCTGAAAATTACTTCAAGAATAGGGATTTTTCCTACCACTAGCCTTCGGCAAGCGTTGATATAATGGGGTTGATCGACCAATGAATTTTCCAAATAAAACATCATAAATTCGATGAATACCTCAACTTTTGATGCCTATACAGTACTAATTAACCGTTTTACAACATTTATTTTCCAATAGTAGGTATAAGGTTAAATTTGTAACGTGTAATTAAACCAATTGATTTAGAGACAGATACAATCGGTTTATTACCACCCCCAGATTATGAATAACTTGACCGACTTAAAGGAATTTTCGCCATTGAAATTTAGACATGGCCATTCGCACGATTGCAAGTCTGCAATCTTTCACAGTTTTCTTATCGGTAAGCATTCAAGGATAATCACTTAGGGGAATAATTAATCCATTGCTAGCAGCAAAAGGCCAGAGGCTTTAGCGGTTAGCAAATAATTGCATAAGAGCAAACAGGAAAAACAGATGTTATTTAAAAACATAACCATGGATAAGAGAATCCTACTACTCATTTTTCTAATCTCCGGATTTGCGTATTCTCAGACGACGGTTACATTACAAGATCAATGTAATTGCGAGGTTCTTAGCGGAACCGCAGTAACGGCTCCAGGACTAACCACCCCGGCCGGTGCGGATACAGGAGATATCTATGTTAACACCAATACCGGAACCATTTACTTTTGGGATGGTACTTCCTGGGAGTTGACTTCTTCAGATGATCAACAATTGCAAAATTTCACTTTTAACCCGGCCACCAATACCTTGTCTCTGGATATTGAGGACGGGAATACTGTTTCGGTAGATCTTTCCGGTCTTGTAGGAACCGATGATCAGACAGCAGCCGAAGTGATTTATGACAATACTGCTTCAGGCCTTACAGCGACTGATGTACAAGCCGCTATCGATGAGATCAATGCAGCGGCGGGTACCGTTGCTTTAGTAGATAATGGAGACGGTACATACGACTTTACTGATGCCGGTGGAAATACCACTACCATTACCGATACTTCGATCTCTACTTTGACTGATAATGGAGATGGTACTTACACCTATACCGATGAAGCCGGAAATATTGAAACCATTGACACCAGGGCAGCCAGTAACCCTTATGATAACACCACTTCAGGCCTTACAGCGACTGATGTACAAGCCGCTATCGATGAGATCAATGCAGCGGCGGGTACCGTTTCTTTAGTAGATAATGGAGACGGTACATACGACTTTACAGATGCCGGTGGCAATACGACTACCATTACCGATACTTCGATCTCTACTTTGACTGATAATGGAGATGGGACATACACCTATACCGATGAAGCTGGAAATATTGAAACCATTGACACCAGGGCAGCTAGCAACCCTTATGACAATACTGCTTCTGGTCTTACAGCTACTGATGTTCAGGCCGCTATTGATGAGATCAATGCAGCAGCAGGAACTGTTGCCTTAGTAGATAATGGAGACGGTACTTACGACTTTACCGATGCGGGTGGAAATACAACTACCATTACCGATACCTCGATCTCTACTTTGACCGATAATGGGGATGGGACATACACTTATACCGATGAAGCAGGAAATATTGAAACTATTGACACCAGAGCAGCCAGCAACCCTTATGATAATACTACTTCTGGTCTTACAGCTACTGATGTTCAGGCCGCAATTGATGAGATCAATGCGGCGGCAGGTACTGTTTCTTTAGTAGATAATGGAGACGGAACTTATGATTTTACCGATGCCGGTGGCAATACGACTACCATTACCGATACCTCGATCTCTACTTTGACCGATAATGGAGATGGTACCTACACCTATACCGATGAAGCCGGAAATATTGAAACCATTGACACCAGAGCAGCCAGCAACCCTTATGATAACACGACTTCAGGCCTTACTGCGACTGATGTTCAGGCGGCTATAGATGAAATCAATGCGGCGGCGGGTACTGTTGCTTTAGTGGATAATGGAGACGGTACTTATGACTTTACAGATGCCGGTGGCAATACAACCACCATTACCGATACTTCGATCTCTACTTTGACCGATAACGGAGATGGTACCTACACCTATACAGACGAAACCGGAGCTACTCAAAATATTGATACCAGAGCAGCCAGTAATCCCTACGATAATACCACCTCAGGCCTTACGGCTACCGACGTTCAGGCCGCTATCGATGAGATCAATGCAGCCGCAGGTACTGTGGCTTTAGTGGATAATGGAGACGGTACTTACGATTTTACAGATGCTGGTGGAAATACCACTACCATTACCGATACTTCGATCTCAACGATGACCGATAACGGAGATGGAACATATACTTATACCGATGAAGCCGGAAACATTGAAACCATTGACACCAGGGCAGCCAGTAACCCTTATGACAATACCACTTCAGGACTAACAGCAACGGATGTGCAGGCCGCTATAGATGAGATTAACGCAGCAGCAGGTACTGTTGCTTTAGTGGATAATGGAGATGGTACGTACGACTTTACAGATGCCGGTGGAAATACGACCACCATTACCGATACTTCGATCTCAACGATGACCGATAACGGAGATGGGACGTACACCTATACGGATGAAGCTGGTAACCTGGAAACTATTGACACCAGAGCGGCTAGTAACCCTTATGATAACACGACTTCAGGGCTTACTGCGACTGATGTTCAGGCGGCTATAGATGAGATCAATGCCGCGGCGGGTACTGTTGCCTTAGTGGATAATGGAGATGGTACGTACGACTTTACAGATGCCGGTGGAAATACGACTACCATTACCGATACGTCAATCTCAACTTTAGTGGACAACGGGGATGGTACCTATACCTATACAGACGAAACAGGAGCTACTCAGAATATCGATACCAGAGCAGCCAGCAACCCTTATGATAATACCACATCCGGCCTTACTGCGACTGATGTTCAAGCCGCTATAGATGAGATTAACGCAGCAGCAGGTACTGTTGCTTTAGTGGATAATGGAGATGGTACTTATGACTTTACCGATGCCGGTGGCAATACGACCACAATCACGGATACCTCGATCTCTACAATGACCGATAACGGGGATGGTACCTATACCTATACAGACGAAACCGGAGCTACTCAGAATATTGACACCAGAGCAGCTAGCAACCCTTATGATAACGCCACTTCAGGGCTTACTGCTACTGATGGTCATGCAGCTATAGATGAGATCAATGCCGCGGCGGGGACTGGTGTATTAGTGGTTTATTGAGGTGGTACTTATTAATTTACCGAAGCTGGTGGAAATAAGTACAACCTTACCGAATATTCGTTTTCCTAAATTAACGATGACGGAGTTGGTACGATCATCGAGTATGACGAAGAGGGGAACCTGAACACTGAGC